>NZ_JBFAXX010000062.1:0-48055 GCF_040680995.1 Kitasatospora sp. NPDC051914 | reverse complement strand
ATGTGCGGGTGCGGGGGCACCTGCATGCCGGGTTCGCCGGCGATGTCGTCCGGGCCGTAGTGGTCGACGAAGCACCAGGCACCGACCATCCGCCGTCCCATGCTCGGCAGCAGCCGGCGCACCACCGTCGACCCGCCCAGGGCGGTCTCGCGCGCCACCAGCAGGTCCCGCTTCGGGCCCTCCGCCCGGTTGCCGCCGCAGCTGGCGGGGGTGGGGCGCAGGTCGAGGTCACTCATGGCGGTCGGACTCCTCCGGTTGGATCGGGGCGGTCCGGGAGCGGACGGCCGTGTGCTGCTCGACGATCGGCGTGCCGCCGCTCACCGCGCGGGTCACCGGCGTGCGGTCGGCGATGTCGAGCAGGCGGGCGCGCTGCGCCTCGTCCAGTTCGCCGAGCAGGTCGATCCGGCGGGTGATGCGGGCGGACGCGTCCGGGCCCTTCTCGTAGCCGAGGTGCACCCGGACGGTCTCCAGCGGCCAGCCCTTGCGCTGCGCGTACATGCGCAGGGTGATGGCGGTGCAGGAGCCCAGCGCGGAGAGCAGCAGGCCGATCGGGGTGGTGGCGGTGTCGCCGCCGCCGACCGATTCGGGCTCGTCGGCGGCCAGCTTGTGGTGGCCGGAGCGGATGTCGACGCGGTAGTCCTCGCCGGTGCTGGTGGCGACGGCCGCAGCGGAGCGGACGAAGACCGGCTCGGCGGCGGCGGTGGCGGTCGCGGTGGTGGCGGTGGCGGTGGTGTCCATGAGTTCCTCGGGCCGGAGGCCGGTCACAGGTCGAAGCGGTCGCGGTGGGTGGCCGGCACGAGGTCGGCGTAGTCGGGGTGCTTGGTGATCCAGCCGCGGATGAACGGGCAGTACGGGAGGACGGCCAGGCCCTGCTCGCGAGCGGCGTCCAGCGCAGCCCGGGCGAGCTTGCCGCCGAGGCCGCGGCCGCCGAACTTCGGGTCGACCTCGGTGTGGATGAAGGCGAGCTCGGCCTCGTAGCGGTGGTACTCGGCGAAGCCGGCGAGCTCCTCGTCATCGAAGATCTCGAAGCGGGAGAGCTCCTGATTGTCCGTCACGCGAATCGCCATGGGTCTGCCTCCTCGGTAGGGCCGCGGGTCTCGCGGGCCGGATTTAGTTTACGATTAAACCAAGCGATGATCAACCGTATTCCGTACCTACGCTCGCACCGCTCCGGATCCTGCCGTGCAGCCGGCCCGGCGGAGCGACGGAAGCCCGGGCGGTCGGACACCTGGGGCCGGCGCCGGGCTCTGGGCTTGCCCGGGACATGTCGATCATGGGGGGCAGTGGTGCAGCAGCTGGCGGTGGTGTCGGGCGGCGGGACGGGCATCGGCAAGGCGATCGCCCGGGAGCTCGCCGCGGGCGGGTATCGGGTCGCCGTCGTCGGGCGCCGGACCGAGGTGCTGGAGCGGGCCTGCGAGGAGATCGCCCGTACCGTCGGCGGACCGGCCGCGGTGCCCGTCACCGCCGACCTCACCGACCCCGCCCGGGTCGCTGCGGCAGCCCGTACGATCGCCGCCCTCGGGCCGGTCGACGTCCTGGTCAACAACGCCGGGGCGGTGATCACCCCGCCCGCCGACCAAAGCCTCGACGCGCTCGCCGAGGCCTGGCGGCGCGACCTGGACACCAACCTGCTCGGCGCCGTCCTGCTCACCACCGCCCTGAGCGGCGAACTGCGCCGTCCCGGCGGACGGCTGATCGTCATCAGCTCCGCCGCCGCCCAGCGCGGCGGCGCGGGCCCGCACTCGGCCGGCTCGTACGCCGCGGCCAAGGCCGCCCTGCACGGGTGGGCCTTCGGCCTGGCCCGGCAGCTCGGCCCCGACGGCATCACGGTGAACGTCCTGGCGCCGGGCTACGTGGCGGACAGCGAGATCTTCGGCGCCGGCTGGACCCCGGAATTCCATGCGGGCAAGGTCGCCGACACCCTGGTCGGCCGCGCCGGTACCCCCGACGACGTTGCCGCCGCGGTCGCCTACCTCGCCTCCCCGGCGGCGGGTTACGTCACCGGCCAGGTCATCGGTATCAACGGCGGCGCCGTCCTCGGTCGTTGACCCGGGTCGTGCCCTCAAGGGCGCGGGTGCCCCACGAGGGGCGCCCGGGCGGCCCCGGAAGGTGCGCACTGACGGGCACTGCCGCTGTTGCGCCGGGTCACCGCCGGGAAGCGCGGCGGAGGGCCATGAAGTAGCCGATGATCATACCGACCAGGATGGTGACGGTCAGGACGACCCACAGGGGGAGGGTGACGTCCGAGACCCAGAGCGTGATGGTCACCGAGCTGGTGTTGACGGCGATGAACCAGATGGCGAGGACGGCGAGGATGCCGACGCCGACCGTGCGCAGGCGCACCTGGCGGCCCTTGACCGTGAGGTGCGACGGCTGGTGCTGCGTTCCGGTGTTCTGCGACATGGCTTCAGTATCGTGCGATTTGCCCGTTTCGGCCCGGGCGGCCGCTGCGAGGCCCGTGGTTGAGCGCGGAGCGCCGCGGCGCAGGGCTGCCGGTCGGCTGCGAGGTGCGGGGCCGTGCGCGAGGCGGGAAGCTCGGAGGATGACGGCGCTTGTGGTGATGCTGGAGATCGAGCGGCCGGGCACGGTGCACGAGCTGGGCGGCGGCGAGCACGCGGAGGCCGGCCGGGCCGCGCTGGTCGTGCACGCCGCGCCGGACGTGGGCGACGGCGCCCCCGGCGGGCGCACCTTCTGCGGCCTGGAGACGGCGGGCCTCCAGCCCGACCCCCTGCAGCCGGCCGGCGGCGGCGCCACCTGGTACGCCCCGCGCTGGTCGCAGAAGGTCTGCGAGGTCTGCGCCGTCGCCGTCCGCAAGCTCTGAAGCGCCGCTGCCGCACGCCGGAGGCGGCCCGGCCCGGACCTTCCGGGGCCGGGCCGCTCGCGTGGTGCGCCGCGGCCTACCGCCAGCTGTCGTGGACGGTCAGGGTGCCGGTGGGCGGCGTGGTGGTGGTCCGGTTCGGGCCGTCCTCCCAGACGACGCCGCCGTCGGGGTCCTTCTTCAGGTACTTGTACTGGACGGCGGTGTTCGGCGGCAGCGCCGTGAAGCCCGTCCACTCCGGGTAGACCTTGTAACTGGTGGACAGCGGAACGGCCTTGGCCGGGTCCCAGCCGCCGAGTTCGGCCAGGTCGCCGATGACGTACACGTTCTGGCCGGGGACGGTCGTCGCGGTGGCGGCGAAGACGGCGGTCAGCGGGTGGCCGCCGGCGACGTTCCAGCGGTCGTCCAGCTCGCTCTCGCCGGAGGTGGACACGAAGAAGGACCGGTCGGGGATGTCCTCCCAGGCCACGGCACCGGCCGCGGTGCGCTTGAGGTACTTGTACTGGAGCTGGCCGCCGGGCGGCAGCACCAGGGTCGCGTTCCAGGCCGGGTAGCTGCGCGCATCGGTGGACAGCGGGACGGCGCGGGTCGGGTCCCAGGCGCCGAGTTCGGCGGTGCTGCCGGTGACGAGGACGGTGTCCCCGGGCTCGGTGGTCGCCGTGACGCGGAGGTGTACGGGCACGCCCGCCGGGTCCTCCTGATCGGCGCGGGCGCTGCCGACCGGTCCGAGGAGGGGCGTCAGCAGGGCGGCGAGGAGGGCGGCGACCAGGGTCGGCAGCAGCCCCAGGGGGCGCGGCCGGCCGGCGCCGGGAAGTGACTGGGCAAGCGTCATGTCCGGTTCTCTCCAGGTGGAGTGGCGGCGTGGCGCCGCAGACAGGGGGACGGCCGGGCTCGCGTGCGACGTCGGAGGCGAGGGGCGGTCCGCTCGCTGCAAACTCTTGCAGCAACTTTCATGCCGAGGGGAGATTTTCGGCCACGGTCGGGCCGGGGCTACCCCTCTCGCCGCGGGGGAGTGGGCCGGGTGTGACTGCCGCCGCATCTGACCTGCGCACGACACTCGGGCGGGGCGCGGGCGACGCGCGCAGCGAAGGCCCGGCGGCCGATCCCGCGTCCACCGCCCGCAACCTGTCGGCAACCGGGAGGGGCCTCCCGGCCGCCGTGCTGACACGTTCGGTGACGGTGCGGTCACCGCACAACGGCGTGAACGCGTGCCCGGGGAGGTCCGGCCGGCCGCCGCCGACCGGACCCGTCCTCGGGTGTCAGTCCGTCCGGGCGAAGTCGCCCCAGACCGACGGATGGGCGGACGCGGTGGCGGCGTCGATCCGGTACCAGTCGCCCACGGCGTTGCGGTAGCCCGCGTCGTGCCCGTACTGGCCGGCGAAGACGTGCTGGCCGGTCGGCACCGTCCGCCCGGGCCGGAGCACCCAGCGGTAGACGAGCACCCCGCCCTCCTCCCGGACGGTGACCGTGAAGTCGGCCTCCGGCAGCGTCTGCCAGTGGCCGGTGTCCCGCACGCCGCCGGTCTGCGGGACGTGCAGCTCCACCGTGAGCGCGGTCAGCGGCTCGCGGGTCTTGAACGTGACGTTGCTCTGCGCCCAGAAGTCGGTGCTGTGCGGATCGACCGAGCCGTCCGCCCACAGCGGTCCGTTCTCCGTACGGCTGCCGGGCGGCCTGGCCGCCGGCGGGCGGTCCGGCGAGGGTGCCGCGGACGGACTGCCCGAGCTGTGCCCGGGAGCGGCGGACGGCGTCCGGGACGCGGAGGTCGGCTCCGGCAGGGCGCTCGGGCTGCCCGAGGGCCCGGCCGTGCTCGGCGGTGCCACCGGCACCGTGGTGGGGGCCGGATCGGGACGCTGGGCGATGGCGGCGACCGCGAGGCCGCCCACCGCCAGTGCGCCGGCGGCGGCCACGGCGGCCAGTGCCACCCGGGGCCAGGCCGAGATGCCGCGGCGCACCCGGTGCCGGCCCGGGCGGGCGCCGCGGGCGGCAGCGCCGTCGCGGGCCATGCCCTGCTCCACCCGGGCGAGCATCCGCTCCCGGTCGGGCCGGTGGGCCTCGGCGGCATCGCGTAGCTGTCTGCGCAGCTCGTCCATCAGCTCCTCCTTCCGGCCAGCTCGCCGGCACGGGCGCCGAGCAGGCGCTGCAGCTCCGCCATGCCCTTCGAGGTCTGGCTCTTCACGGTGCCGACGGAGATGCCGAGGGCCGTGGCGGTCTCCCGCTCGGAGAGGTCCATGGCGTGCCGCAGGACCACGCAGGCGCGCTTGCGGAAGGGCAGCCGGGCGAGTGCGGCGCGCACGTCGACGACGGCGGCCACGTCGGGGTCGTCCACCCGGTCGGACCGCTGGGACCAGAACAGCAGGACGCGGCGCCGCTCCCGCACCGCGCTGCGGATGCGCTCCTTGGCCAGGTTGGCGACCACGCCGCGGGCGTACGCGACCGGATGGTCCGCGCGGCGGACCCTGTCCCACCGGTGCCAGAGCGCCACCATCGCGTCCGCGGCCAGGTCGTCCGCGGCGTCGGCCTCGCCCGTCAGCAGATGGGCGAGACGGGCGAGTTCGGCGTGGTGGCGTTCGAAGAAGTCGTGGAACTCCGCCGACGCGTCATCGACGACCATGTCCGGGGCGTGACCTCTCGATCCGATGTGAGCGTTCTCAACCTGAGGGGAGGCGAGCAGCCTACCAACCGTGCGGGCCCGCAGGCCGAACGGGTCCGCCGCCGATGCGGCACCGGTGGCCATCAGCCCTCCGAGCCCCGGCAGTGAGGCCGGGAGCACAGGTCTGAGCACGTGGACGACTCCTTCGGATCGATTCCTGTCCACCCTGTTGCCGCCGCTCCGGGAAAGGTTGCCGCCCGGCGGAGAGAATTTTTTGGCGGAGGAGCCGAGCCGATTTCCTGTGAGCGTTAACCGGCAGCGGCGCCCGGACTCCACAGGGACGAGGATGGAGGTGGTCCCCCACGGGGAGGTGGGTGGTGTGGCGCTCACCGTGGCACTGGCCGGCGACACCATGCTCGGCCGCGCCGTCGCGGTCCGGCTGAGCCGGTCGCCGTCGGCCGCGGCGCTGTTCTCGGAGCCCGTCCGGGCCGCCCTCGCGGAGGCGGACCTGCGGGTGCTCAACCTGGAGTGCTGCGTCTCCGACCGCGGCGAGCCGTGGGACGCCCCGGGCAAGCTCTACTTCTTCCGCGCCCCGCCGGCGGCCGCCGACGTCCTCGCCGAGCTCGGCACCGACTGCGTCACCCTCGCCAACAACCACGCCCTGGACTTCGGGCGCGATGCGCTCGCGGACACCTGCACCCTCCTGCACCGGGCCGGGATACGCACGGTCGGAGCCGGCCGCGACGCCCGGGCGGCCCGCAGGTTCACCGTTCTGGAGGCGGCCGGGCTGCGGCTCGCCGTGGTCGGTGTGACCGACCATCCGGCGGACTACGCGGCCGGTGAGCACCGACCCGGGGTGGCGTACGCGGACTTGCGCCGGGGAGTCCCCGACTGGCTCACCGGGCTCGTCGGACGGGCGGCCCGGGCCGCCGACGCCGTCCTCCTCACCCCGCACTGGGGGCCCAACATGACCACCCGGCCGCCGGGCCGGGTCGCGGCCGCGGCGCCCGCCCTGCTCGCCGCCGGGGCGACCGTGATCGCCGGGCACTCGGCGCACGTCTTCCACGGCGTGGCCGAGCGGATCCTGTACGACATGGGCGACTTCGTCGACGACTACGCCGTCGACCCGTTCCTCCGCAACGACCTGGGCCTGCTCTTCCTGCTCACCCTGGACGGCCCCGAGCCGGCGCAGCTTCGGCCGGTACGGCTGCGGGCACTGCCGCTGCACCTGGACCACTGCTGGACGCGGACCGCCCGCGGCGCCGAACTCTCCTGGATCCGTGACCGGTTCACCGATGCCTGCGCCGAGTTCGGCACCGAGGTGGCCGAGGACGACGGGTGGCTGGTCGCCGAGTGGGGGTGAACCGGTGTCGTCCGCCCGGTGAGCCGGGCTGCGGCGTCCACGGGGTGCGCGGGTGATCACCCGAACGAGTGGGGCTGTGCCCGATGTCGTCCGCACCCCGGCCGGGTGCGCCAGCATGGGCGGCCAACCGGCGCTCGTACGGCCGGCCCTGCCGCGGCGGTCGGACCGCCCCGCGGCCGGGTGTCCGTCGAGCCCCCGAGAGAGGTGCGGACATGAAGTCGGCTCGCCGTCGTATCGCCGGGGCCGTGGCAGGCCTGCTCACCATGGCATCCTCCGTACTGGCCGCCGCCCCCACGGCGGAGGCGGCCGGATACGCGACGATGACCGTGCAGGCCGGGGCTGCCGCGCGCAGCGCGCCGTACCAGTCGTCCGCGACTTTCATCGGGTACGTGAGCTCCGACGGCTGGCGTAACCCCTCCGGGCAGGCGTCCTGGGTGAAGTGCTGGGTGGACGCCGGATGGGCGACCGGCAACTACTACAGCAACCGGTGGTTCTACGCCTACGTCAACTACTCGGGTGGACGCGTGCCCGTCTGGGCCTACGTCCACTCCTCGTACGTGACCAACCAGTCGTCCGTCCCCCGCTGCTGACGGCGGGTCCTTGACGGCAGGCCCTTGACAGCGGGCCTGCCCGCCGCGGTTGTCCCGGCCGGTGAGGCGGCCGGGGCGCCGTCAGCGCAGGGGCAGGGCGATCGCCAGGGCGATTCCCGCGCCGATCAGGGCGCAGAGCAGGGCGGCGGTGACGGCGGTGCGGACGGCGTCCCCCCGGAGGGCGGCCCGCAGGGCGGTGGGCAGCGGGTCCTGGTCCAGCTGCCGACGGGTGCGGCGGGTGGCGCGGCGCAGCAGCCACAGGGCGAGGCGCCGGCGCAGGGGGAGGCCGGTGGTGGGCGGCCGTCGGGGGTCGAGGGCGGCGCGGGCCCAGGGGTTGGTGCGGCGCAGGATGCGCTGGGTGGCGCTGGTGTCGTCCGCGGCGGGCTCGCCGAGCAGCAGGGCACGGGCGGAGCGGGCGCTCCGCTGCCTCAGGTCGTGGCCCTCCGGGCCGGCGACGAAGCGGTGCAGCAGGACGGCGTCCTCGTCGAGGAGTTCGTCGAGGTTGCGCTGCATCAGTTCGCGGCCGGTCTCGGCGGCGAGCACGGCCTGGTGCAACTGCCGTTCCAGGGTGCGCCGTTCGCCGACGGCGGGCACCAGGACGCGCAGCAGGTGGTGGGCGGCGTCCAGACGCCCCCAGGTGAAGTCGGAGGTGCGCCAGCTCTCCTGGACGAAGGCGCCGAGGTGGCCGAGCCGGATGCCGTAGAGCTTGCGGTCGCCCATGCCGGCGTAGCGGTCCTGCCAGAAGAGCGGACCGAGGTCGTCGGGGCCGAGCCGGAGGAAGGTGAAGGCCGGGGTGGGCTGTTCGACGGCGAGCGAGGCGGGCGCGAAGGCGTGGCTGAGGACTTCCACGGCGAGGCAGCAGGCGAGGGTGTCGCGGGTGGTGGCGAAGCGCCGGTCGCCGGTGGCGCGCAGGGCGGCGAGGTGGGTGTCGGCGGCCTCCCGGACGAGGAGGCCGAGGGTCCGGGAGACGTTCAGCCGGGCGAAGACCTCGCAGACGCGGTCGGCGACGCCGGTGTCGGACGGCCCGGCCTGCGGGCCCTCGCGCAGGCTCGTCCGGACGGCGTCCATGACGGCCCGTCCGGCGGCGAGCAGGCGGCACAGCTCGCCGGCGGCGGCGGCCAGGTGCCGCCGGTGTCCGGCCTCGGCGGCGGCCAGGCGCCCCTGCAGGTCGGCCATCAGCAGCCGCAGGACGCGCTCGGTCGGGGTGATGCCCCACCGCCAGCGCTGCGGATCCGGGTCGTGCACCGCGTCCTCGGCGTCGGTGACGGGCGGCGGCAGCCAGTCCGGGCACCGGCCGATCAGCCACTCCGGTTCGGCCTCGGGCGGGTTGACCAGGGAGGTGGCGGTGCCGGTGCCGGTCAGGTGCCGGCGGGCGTCCCAGAGCACGGCGGCGGCCCGGCTGTGGCGGTAGTCCTCGACCAGTTCGGAGGCCTGGAGCAGCAGTTGGGTCGCCCGGACGGGGTCCTCGCGGAGCTGCTGGAAGAGCCGGTCCTGGACCTCGACGACGCGGGTGCGCAGCCGGTCGGCGAGGTCCTCGGTGGCGGAGCGGAAGTTGCCCTCGCGGGGGTAGCGGAGGGCGGTCGAGGCGGCTTCCGTCCAGGTGATGTCCTCGGGGCGTTTGCGGCCGACCTTCTCCTGCTGGAGGTGGCCGGCCGAGGGGACGACGTACACCAGGACGCGTTCGGGCCTGGCGTCGGTGAGCCGTTCGCCGATCGCGTCCAGGACGGGCCGGAACGGCTCGTTGACGAGCACACCGCCGTCCATGACGGAGCTGCTGGGCGCGGACCGGGGGAGTTCGCGGTGGTCGGCCATCGGCTCTTCGTGGACCGGCGCGAACGCCACCGGGAAGCCGGCCGTGGCACGGGCGGCCCGCAGCAGGGCGGAGCCGGGGTCGGTGAGCCGGCCGTGGAAGTCGCGGCGCGGGCGGTCGGCGATCCGCCAGGCACCGGAGGCGTCGCGCTCGTAGCGGACCGCGTCGTCGTCGTGCTGGAAGCGGTAGACCCGGCGGTGGTCGGGCACGTCGAACTCGCCGCCGTAGCCGTCGGTGTAGCGCTGCGGCCGGCCGTCGAGGGCGGTCGCGGTGAGGAACAGGGTGACCGGCTCGGCCAGTTGCGGTTCCTCGCCCATCCCGGCGACAACCTCGGCGAGGGTCTGCTCGACGACGGAGCCGCGCAGCAGGCTGCCGGCGGCGTCGTCGGCGAGCAGCGCGCCGAGGTCGGCGGCGCGGTTCCAGGTGGCGCGGAGGTCGGGCAGGGGCACGCCGCGGCCGATGGCGGTGGCCAGCAGCATGCCGTTGAGGCCGCCCGCGGAGGTGCCGGCGATGACGTCGATCACCACACGGCGGTTGGTGCTGCGGGCGAGGCGCTTCCAGAGCCGGAACACCGGCCGGTCGCGCTCGGGGACACCGTCCTCGGCGTCGCCGCGGGAGGCGCGGCGGAGCAGGTCGAGCTCGTGGGCGACGCCGCCCATCCAGACGGCGAGGCTGATGCCGCCGTTGAGGACGAGGGCGAGGCGGACCTCCTCCGGCGTGCTGCACGCGGCGGCGGGGCCCTGGTCGGTCATAGCGGCAGGCTAGGACGCGGCGGCGCGGGCGGTGTCCGGCCCCGGCGGGGGGTTCAGCCGCTCGGCCGAACGGAATGCGCCGTGCGGAGCAGCGACGCGGGGCTGGACGGGGCGGTGGGTGCGGCGCCCGTCAGCCGACCTCCCAGAAGAAGCGGTGGGTGTGGATGCCGAAGTACGGGAACGACTGGATCTGGCGGACGCCCTCGATCGGGCGGACGGTGTCGTTGACGAAGTCGAGGAGCTCGCGCGGCCCGGGGCAGACCACCTCGGCGAAGAGGTCGAAGCCGCCGGCGGTGAGCACCGAGTAGACCACTTCGCCGTGCTTGGCGAGTTCGTCGGCGACGGTGCGGGGGTCGCCGTCGACGGAGATGCCGAGCATGGCCATGGCCTGGCCGCCCATCGCCATCGGGTCGGTCACGCCGACGACCTGGACGGCCTTGGCGTCGAGCAGCCGCTGCAGGCGCTGCCGGGCGGCCGACGCCGACAGGCCGACCTTGGGGCCGAGGTCGGCATACGCTATCCGGCCGTCGGTCTGCAGTTCGCGCAGGATCGCCCGGTCGATGTCGTCCACGTGTGTGCTCCTCGGTCCGCCAGTTGTCCCGAACATTATCGGGAACCGCCGGTCGCGGTCCGGCGGTTCCCGCTGCCGGTCAGCCCGCGAGCCGGGCCAGGGCGACGGAGAAGACGTCGGTGTGCGCGTCGACGTCCGCCTCGGTGGTCGCCGGGCACATCAGCGCCATGTTGTGGAACGGGGTCATCAGGATGCCCCGGTTGGCCAGGTACAGGTGGAGGAAGTCCTCCAGCTCGGGGTCGGCGACCGCGGCCGAGGCGGTGCCGGTGCGGGGTGCGGGGTCGGCGAAGCGGTACTCGGTGCGGGCACCGAGCCGGCTGACCGACCAGGGCAGGGCGTGGGCGTCGACGGCCTGCTGCACACCGGCCTCGAAGCGTTCGGCGAGCTTGCCCATCCGCTCGAAGGCGGCGTCGGTGAGGACGTGCTCCAGGGTGGCGCGCATGGCGGCGACGGAGAGCGCGTTGCCGGCCAGGGTGCCGCCCACGCCGCCCATGTCGACCAGGTCGAGGTCGCCCAGGCCGAGCAGCCGGTCCGCGAGCTCGGCGGAGAGGCCGTACGCGCCGGCCGGGATGCCGCCGCCGATGGCCTTGCCGATGGTCAGCATGTCGGGCTCGAGGTCCCAGGCGGCGGTGCAGCCGCCGGGCCCTGCGGAGAAGGTGTGCGTCTCGTCGTTGATCAGCAGCACGCCGTGGCGGCGGGTCAGCTCGCGCACGCCGGCCAGGTAGCCGGGCTCGGGCAGGACGATGCCGATGTTGGTGAGTGCGGGCTCCATCAGGACGGCGGCGACGTCGCCGTGCGCGAGCTCGCGCTCCAGCTGGTCGAGGTCGTTGAACTCGGCGACCCGGCTGGTCAGCGTGACGTCGCAGGGGGCGCCGACGTTGCCGGGGCGGGAGACGCCGCGGCCGTCGGGGCCGACCACGATCAGCGACTCGTCGACGCTGCCGTGGTAGCTGTAGCTGTTGACCAGGATCTTGCTGCGGCCGGTGACGGCCCGGGCGAGGCGGATCGCCCAGCGGTTGGCGTCGGTGGCGGTGAGCGAGAAGCTCCAGTGCGAGAGGCCGAAGCGGCGGGTCAGCTCGGCGCCGACCCACTCGGCGTCCTCGGTGGGCAGCATCGCGGTCGCGCCGCCCTGGTCGGCGAACCGGCGCTGCACGGCCGCGGCGACCACCTCGGGGGAGTGGCCGGCCATCGCGCCGGTGTCGCCGAGGCAGAAGTCGATGTACTCGTGGCCGTCGATGTCGGTGATCCGCGCGCCGCGGGCGGTGGCCAGGTACCGGGGGAAGGCGCCGGCGGTCTTGTTCATCCAGGTCATCGGCACCCGGCCGAAGAGGTGGTCGGCGCGGGCGTAGGCGGCCTGCGACCGCGGGTTGCGGCGCTCGGCCTCGGCGCTCTCGCGGGCGAGGAGGTGCTGCAGTCGGGCGCGGTCCATGGGGGCTGCCTCACGTCGGGGCCGGAAGGGGATTGCTCCGTGGGGGATTGGTTCGACTGTAGGCATGCATGAGGAGCATGGGCAAGCATTGACGCTCGATTCAATTGTCAAAGCAATCGATTCGAGCGTGGTCGACATGCGATGTATCGATGTGCACTCAGTGCCTTTACTGATTGGCACTCAGTGCCATACGCTCCCGGTGTCGTGTCGAGCGGGCTTCGGCAGCGGGTCCCCGCATGCGCCGGCCCGGAGCGGGAGGAGCCGCCATGAACCCCGTCGCCACCACCACTGCGCCCGCCGCGGCGGCCGTCGACGACCGGCCTGCCGTCGAACTGGTCTTCCGGCGCTGCCGCTGGTGCCGCGCGGCGACCGCCCCCGTCCGGATGCTCTGTCCGGTGTGCGGCAGCGCCGACCTGGAGGACGAGGTGAGCGGTGGCACCGGCACCGTGCGGCGGCTGCTGCCGGCGGCCCGGCGCGGGCCGGGCGAGCCCATGCCGTACATGGTCGCCCTCGACGAGGGCTTCACCGTCCAGGCGGCGGTGACCGGGGCGCTGCCGGGTGCCGTCCAGGCCGGTGCCCGCGTCGAACTCTCGGTCTCCAGCGGCCAGTTGATCGCCTTCCGGCTGGTCGCCGGCCAGCCCGGCCCGGCCGAGCCGGAGAGCCTCTTCGCCCCGCGCCCGGTGGGCTGCATCCGGCAGCCCGTCGCCCCGGCCGTCCGCCGCGCCGGCTGAAGCGCGCCCGGGAGGGCAATCCATCAGGTGCCCCAGCGCCCTCTTGAGTTGCCCGTCAGGGCGCGGTGAGCGGGGGCTGGGCCGGGGCCGGACCGAGGGTGGTGGTGCCGGGGGCTGCGGCGTGGCCGAGGCCGGTGCGGTACGTCTCCAGTGCGGTCTCGGTGCGGCCGAGCCTGCGCTGCAGGTCGCCGAGAAGGCGGCACAGGTCGGCCAGGTCGCCGGCGGCGCCGGTGGGCTCCAGCAGGGCGAGCGCCCGGCCGTAGTGCTCCTCGGCGGCGGCGGTGTCCTCCCCGTCCTCGGCGAGCAGGCCGAGCAGGCGGTGGGCGGCGGCGCGGTGCACCGGCCCGCGGTCCGGGTCGAGCCCGTCCAGGAGGCGGTGCAGCAGCCGGCCGGCCTCCTCCCGGCGGCCCAGCCGTCGCAGGACGTCGGCGAGTTCGACCTCCACCTGGGCGGTGTACAGCTCGGCCCGGGTGGCCGCCAGCATGTCGCGGGCGGTGGAGAGTTCGCGTTCGGCGGCCTCCAGTGCGCCCTCCTGGGCGTGCACATAGCCGCGCATCCAGTGGCAGTGGGCCAGTTCGGTGCGGATCTGCAACTGCTCGTAGAGGGCGGCCGCCTTGGCGAGGGAGGCGTCCGCCTCGGCGGTGCGGCCCTCGGCGAGCAGGGTGCGGGCCACCGTCCGGTGCATCCCGGCCACCAGTGCCGGGTCGGTCACCTGCGGGGCCATGCCCAGGGCGATCTCGGCGGCCTGCGCGGCCCGGGCGTGCGCGCCCATGTCCATGTACGGGGCGATCGCCGCGGTGTACAGCAGCACCAGGGCGTCCGGGTCCTGCAGCCCGGCCGTGTGGAGTTCGTCGATCGCGGACTCCAACAGGTAGCAGGAATACCGTAGTTCGCCCGCCAGCAGGTGGGCCACCGCCCGTCCGCGGACCGCCCGGGCGCGCTGCAGCGCCGGTGCGTCGCCGAGCAGCGCCTCCGCGGCCTCGAAGTGCCCGCGGGCGGCGGTGAGATCGCCCGCGTAGAGCGCGCACTGGCCGAGCCCGAGCAGGGCGGCGGCATGCTCGGGGTCCAGGCCGTGCCGCTCGGCCTCGGCCAGCAGCCGGCGGTACGCGGCGGCCGCGTCCTCGCCCTCGCCGAGGGCCAGCAGCCGCTGGGCGTCCACGAGTTCGGCGCGCAGCCCGGTGGCGACGTGCGGCGGCCGGCCGGTGGCGAGCTCCTCGTACGTCACGCCGAGCCGGTCCGCGACGTGCCGCAGGGCCGCCTCGGAGGGGCGTACCCGGTCCGACTCCAGTATCGAGATGTAGGCGGCCGTGTAGGCGGGCTCGGCGAGTTGGCGCTGGGTGAGGCCGCGCTCCAGGCGCAGCCGGTGCACCCGCCTGCCGACGGTGGCAGGGGTGTTCGGGTCCGACGGGGCCGTCGTGTCCGCCAAGGCTGTCCCACCTGTCCGCTCGCCGGGTCCTGTGCGAGGGCCACCTTAGACCGACCGGCACACGGGGCGCCGCGACGCCGCACCCCATGTGCCGGTCGGTCCTGTGCGCTGCTGACCTGGTCAGGGCGAGTGCCACCGCGTTCCGTCCGGCCGGTGCGGCGTCCGGCTCCGGGCCGAACCTCCGCTGCCCGCAGGGGAATCGGTGCCCCGCCTCTTGTCGGCGGAGCCTGCCGCCCCTAAGTTCAGCACAGAGTTAAGCCTATTTAACTCACCTCTTAACCCCCACCCTCGACCGAGAGGAGGGCATGTGCGCGCCCGCACCCGCATGCCCCGCTACGCCGTACTCGCGGCCTGCCTCGCCCTCGCAGCCGCACCGACCGTGCCCGCCGCTGCCGCCGAACCGACCCCCGCCACGGCGACCGCAACCACGTCCGCCCCCGCGCCGGGCGGCCGGACGGTCGCCGCGGAGGCCTTCGACCGGCCCGGCGGCGAGGGCCGCACCCTGCACGTCCCGGCCACCGCGCCCGGCCGCGCCAAGGACACCGCCACCCGCCGGACGGCGCCCGGCGACGTCACCGGGGACGGCGCGGTCGGCCGGCTCGCCGTGACCGGCCCCACCGCCGACCGCCTGGACGTGGTCGTCATCGGCGACGGCTACACCGCCGACCAGCAGGACGCCTTCCACAAGGCCGCCGCCGCCCAGTGGGCGGCCATCACCGCGATCGAGCCCTACCGCAGCTACCGCGGCCTGTTCAACGTCTGGACGGTCGACGCCGTCTCGCACGAGTCCGGCATCAGCGGCGACCCGGACGCCGGCACCGTCCGCGACACCGCGCTCGGCAGCTGGTTCTGGTGCGCGGACACCGAGCGGCTGGTCTGCACCGACCTCGACAAGGTCGCCGCGTACGCCGCCAAGGCGCCGGCCGCCGACCTGGTCGTGGTCATCGCCAACTCGGCCAAGTACGGCGGCGCCGGCTACTACGGGCTGCAGGCCGAGGGCTACCCCTTCGACGGCGTCTCCACGCTGTCCTCCGACAACGCCTCCTCCAGCCTGATCGCCGCCCACGAGATCGGGCACTCGGTCGGACGACTCCACGACGAGTACACCTACGCCTCCTACGGCACCTGGACGGAGGGCGAGGTGGACGGCCCCAACTCGACCGTCCGGACGGCCGACCAGCTGCTCGCCGACCGCGCCAAGTGGTGGCGCTGGCTCGGTGCGGACGACCCCACCGGCGGCACCGTCGACACCTACGAGGGCAGCTCCTACTACCCGCACGGCCTCTACCGCCCCACCGCCACCTCGCTGATGCGCAGCCTGTCCAGCACCGACTTCAACCTCCCCGGCCGGGAGGCGATGATCGCCGGCTTCTACCGGCACGCCAACGTCCTGAGCAGCGACCTGCCGACCGGCAGCACCGTCCGCCGCAACGCCCGGATCACCGTCTCCCGGGCCGAACTGACCGGCCTCGCCGACCCCGACCTGCGCTGGTACCTCGACGGAACGGAGGTCGCCGCCGCCCGCGGCCGCACCTCCGTCGTGCCCGCGGTGCTCGGCGTCCGCCCCGACGGCCGACTGCACCGCCTCACGGCCGTCTCGGTCGACCGCACGGCCTCCGTCCGCGACCCCGGGGTGCGGGAACTCGCCACCGACACCCTCGCCTGGCGCGTCGTCGGCACCCCCTGAGCCTGTCCTCGCGTCAACCGGGTCGGCCGGATCCGGCCGACCCGGGCGACATGCGCGTGGATACCGCCCCCGCGCGGCAGCCGGGCCGTACACTCCCCGCGACGACCACCCCGCCGACCCGCCGTACCGAGCCGCCGTTCCGCTGAACCGATCCGCCGCCGAAGGAGCCGCGATGCGCGTTGCGCTGTTCGCCACCTGCGTCAACGACGCCGTGCGTCCGCGCACCGCACAGGCCGTGGTGGCCCTGCTGGAACGCCTCGGAGTGGAGGTCGACTTCCCTGCCGCGCAGACCTGCTGCGGCCAGCCGCAGTACAACACCGGCTACCGGCGCGAGGCCGAGCCCCTGGTGCTGCGCACCGCCCGCGCCTTCGAGGGCTACGACCACGTGGTCACCCCGTCCGGCTCCTGCACGGCCATGGTCCGCGACGCCTACCCGCGGATCGGCGCCCGGGCCCAGGCCGAGGGACGCGGCACCCGGCTCGCCGACGCGGCCGCCTCGCTGGCACCACGGGTGCTGGAACTCACCGAATTCCTCACCGACGTGCTGCAGGTGACCGACGTCGGCGCGTACTTCCCGCACACCGTCACCTACCACCCGTCCTGCCACGGCCTGCGGATGCTCGGCCTCGGCGACCGGCCGCGGCGCCTGCTGCAGGCGGTCGAGGGGCTGGAACTCGTCGAACTGCCCGGCGCCGAGGAGTGCTGCGGCTTCGGCGGCACCTTCGCCGTCAAGAACCCCGACGTCTCCGTCGCCATGGGCGCCGACAAGGTCCGCAACGCGCTGTCGACCGGCGCCCGAGTGCTGTGCGGCGCCGACAACTCCTGCCTGCTGCACCTCGACGGCACCCTCCGCCGCCGGGACGCGCCCATGCAGGCCCTGCACATCGCCGAGATCCTCGCCTCGACCAGGACGGAGGTGCACGCGTGAGCGGCACCTACCTGGGCATGCCCGCCTTCCCCAAGGCCGCCGAGGCCTCCACCCGGAACGCGCAGCTGCGGGCCAACCTCACCCACGCCACCCGCACCATCCGCGAGAAGCGCGCCAGGGCCGTCGCCGAACTCGACGACTGGGCCGAACTCCGCGCCGCCGGCAAGGAGATCAAGGACCGTACGCTGCGCCGGCTCGACCACTACCTGCTGCAGGCCGAGGAGGCCGTCACCGCGGCCGGGGGAGTGGTGCACTGGGCCACCGATGCCGCCGACGCCAACCGGATCGTCGCCGACCTGGTCAAGGCCGCCGGCGAGAGCGAGGTCGTCAAGGTCAAGTCCATGGCCACACAGGAGATCGGGCTCAACGAGGCACTCGCAGCCGAGGGCATCACCGCGTACGAGACCGACCTCGCCGAGCTCATCGTCCAGCTCGGCGACGACCTGCCCTCGCACATCCTGGTGCCCGCGATCCACCGCAACCGCGGCGAGATCCGTGACATCTTCCGCGAGGCGATGGGCCGTTGGGGCCGCCCCGCGCCCGAGGGCCTGACCGACTCCCCGGCCGAACTCGCCGAGGCCGCCCGCCTCCACCTGCGGGAGAAGTTCCTGCGGGCCAAGGTGGCCGTCTCCGGCGCCAACTTCCTGGTCGCCGAGACCGGCACCCTGGTCGTCGTCGAGTCCGAGGGCAACGGCCGGATGTGCCTCACCCTCCCCGAGACGCTGATCTCCGTCGTCGGCATCGAGAAGGTGATCCCCACCTGGCGCGACCTGGAGGTCTTCCTCCAACTGCTGCCCCGCTCCTCCACCGCCGAGCGGATGAACCCCTACACCTCGATGTGGACGGGACTGGGGCCGTCGAAAGGGGCCGACGGCGACGGCCCGAAGAACGTCCACCTCGTCCTGCTCGACAACGGCCGCACCGCCACCCTCGCCGACGAGGTCGGCCGGCAGGCGCTGCGCTGCATCCGCTGCTCCGCCTGCCTCAACGTCTGCCCGGTCTACGAACGCGCCGGCGGCCACGCCTACGGCTCCCCGTACCCCGGCCCGATCGGCGCCATCCTCACCCCCCAACTCCGGGGCCTGACAACCGAACTGGACGCCTCACTGCCCTACGCCTCCACCCTGTGCGGTGCCTGCTACGAGGTCTGCCCGGTGGCCATCGACATCCCCGAGGTCCTCGTCCACCTCCGCGAACAGGCCGTCGAGAACGGGCCTGTGCACCGCGCAGAGAAGGCCGCGATCAAGGCCGCCACCTGGCTGCTCGACCACCCCGCCGCACTCGCCGCCGCCGAACGCGCCGCCGCCCGCACCCGCGGCCTGCACCCCAGGAAGCTCCCCCTGCCCGGGCCCGCCAAGGCCTGGACGGCCGGCCGCGACCTCCCCGAGATGCCCGCCGAGCCGTTCCGCGACTGGTGGGCGGCCCGCACCCGCGACCGCAAGGACGGCACCCCATGAGCAGCTCCCGCGACACCGTCCTCGCCCGCATCCGCAGCGCCCTCACCGACGTACCCGCGGGGGAGGAGCCCGGCAGCCCGCCCGTCCGCCGCGACTACCGCTTCACCCACGTCCTCGACGAGCCGAAGGCACTGCTCGACCTGCTCGCCGACAACCTCACCGACTACCGGGCCCACGTCCACCGCTGCACCGGGGACGAACTGCCCGCCGTGCTCGCCCGGCTGCTCGCCGAGCGCGGCGCCCGTACCGTCGCCCTCCCGGCCGACCTCCCCGCCGCCTGGCTCGCCCGCGCCGAGGCCGAACGGCTCCCCGACGACGGGCACCTCACCGCGCAGCGGCTCGACACCGTCGACAGCGTGGTCACCGGCTGCGCCCTCGCCGTCGCCGAGACCGGCACCATCGTCCTCGACGCCGGGCCGGCCCAGGGCCGCCGCGTCCTCACCCTCGTCCCCGACCACCACATCTGCGTCGTCCGGGCCGACCAGGTGGTCGCCTCCGTGCCCCAGGCCCTTCCCCGCCTCGACCCGGCCCGCCCCCAGACCTGGATCTCCGGCCCCTCCGCCACCAGCGACATCGAACTCGACCGCGTCGAGGGCGTCCACGGCCCCCGCACCCTGGACGTCGTCCTTTTAGGGCTTGTCTGACAATTCCCGCCGCGCGCGCGACGCCGGATCATCCCGGCCGGACGCACCGCCGCATCGCCCGAGTACGTCCAGTACGAGGCCGATACGGCGGCACGCCCGGCCGGGCGCCCGACGCCGCGCGCCGATGCGGCGCGAATTGTCAGACAAGCCCCAGAAGGCCCCGGCCCGCGGAGCTGATCCCGCGGGGCCCGTCAGCCGCGTGCGCGGAGGTACGCCTCCAACTCGGCCGCCCCGGCCAGCATCGCCCGCCCGCGGGCGGCCAGCCGGCCGTGCCAGTCGTGCAGCGCGGCCTCCAGAGGCTCCAGGCCGCCGGCCGCCCGCACCTGGGCGATCAGCGGGGCGATCTGCTCCAGCAGGTGGCCGCCCCGCCTGAGCTGGTGGGCCAGCCGGACGTCCCGCACGTCGGCCTCGTCGTAGACGCGGTACCCGGTCAGCGGGTCGCGGCGCGGACGCACCAGCCCGGCGCGTTCCCAGGCGCGCAGTGTCGCGGGCCTGATGCCGAGTTCCTCCGCGAGCGGTCCGATGAACATGCCGCCGCGCCCCGCCACCACCGCCCCGTCCCGCCCGGCGGCCGCCGTCGGTGCCAGGTCGCGCAGCGCGTCCTCGACCGCGCGGAGGGTCTGCCGGTCGCCGAGGAGCTGGGCGTGGCTCTCGTCGACGAGGCGGAACGCCTCCTCGTCCGCACCCCGGTTCACCGCCTGCATCACCGCCGTGGCCGTCGCACGGCCGTGGCCGGGCACCAGGGCGAGGAACGCGCGCAGCGCCGCCGCGTGCAGCCGGGCGTAGGTGCGGTAGCCGTGCGGCGTGCGCTCGGCGGCCGGCAGGATCCCGGCCTCCTCGTAGTTCCTGACCGCCTGCGTGGACAGCCCGTGCCCGCGCGCCAGATCGACCGGCCGGAGCCGGTCGCCGCTTTGAAGGTTCCGTCCCATAACCCTGGTGATGTCGGGGAAAAGTTTCAACCGAGCCTTCAACGATACCGTTGAAGGCATGGCGACTGACATCAAGGAAAGCATTCGTCCCGTCGACGCTGCCGCCCTCCTGGAGCTGCTGCCGGCCCGGCCGCGGGTGCTCGCACTGGGCGAGCCCACCCACGGCGAGGACGCCCTGCTCGAGCTGCGCAACGAACTCTTCAAGCACCTCGTCGAACACGAGGGCTACCGGACGATCGCGATCGAGAGCGACTGCCTGGCCGGCCTGACCGTCGACGCGTACGTCACCTCCGGCACCGGCACCCTCGACGAGGCCGTGGAGCACGGCTTCAGCCACGGGTTCGGCGCGTCCGCGGCCAACCGCGAGCTGGTGCGCTGGATGCGCGCCCACAACGACGGCCGGCCCGCGGCCGAGCAGGTCCGCTTCGCCGGCATCGACGGCCCGCTGGAGATCACCGGCGCCGCGAGCCCCCGCCAAGCCCTCACCGCGCTCCACGGCTACCTCGCGGACCGCGCGGACGCCGACCTGCTCCCGTGCACCGCGGAGACGCTCGACCGCCTGCTCGGCGCCGACGACCGGTGGCCGGAGCCCGCCGCGATGATGGACCCGACCCGCTCGGTCGGGCAGTCCGCCGAGGCCGCCGAGCTGCGGCTGATCGCCGACGACCTGGTGGCGCTGCTCGACACCCTGACACCGCAGCTGGTCGCCGGGAACTCGCGCGAGGAATGGCACCGGGCCCGCCTCCACGGGCGCA
The DNA here is from genome assembly GCF_040680995.1 of Kitasatospora sp. NPDC051914. Classification (NCBI taxonomy): domain Bacteria; kingdom Bacillati; phylum Actinomycetota; class Actinomycetes; order Kitasatosporales; family Streptomycetaceae; genus Kitasatospora; species Kitasatospora sp. NPDC051914. The sequence continues at coordinate 27,575 of NZ_JBFAXX010000062.1, read as the reverse complement.
CCGCCGTCGGCCTGCTGCGCTACCACCACTGGATGGCCGACACCTCGCCCGGCCGGATGGCACGGCTGGTGGGTCTGCGCGGCGGGATGATGGCCGACAACCTCCTCGCCCTCGCCGAACGCGGCCCGGCACTGCTCTTCGCCCACAACAGCCACCTGCAGCGCGAGAAGAGCAGCATGCGGCTGGGCGGCCTGCGGCTGGAGTGGTGGAGCGCCGGGGCACTGGCCGCCGCCCACCTGGGCGCGGACTACGCCTTCGTCGCCACGGCCCTCGGCACGATCCGGCACCAGGGGGTCGACACCCCGCCGCCGGACACCGTCGAAGGACTCCTCCACGCCCTCCCGGAGGAGCACTGCCTCGTCGACACCCGCCGGCTGGCCGCCGCCCTCGAGGAGGCACCCCCCGCACCCCGGGTGTCCCCCTGGTTCGGCTACGCCCCGCTCGACCCGGCCCACCTGACCGCCATCGATGCGATGCTGTTCGTCAGGGACCTCGGCCCGCAGGGCTAGCACTGCTGCAAGGGCAGCCACTCAGGGCACCCACGTGCCCTTGAGGACAGGCCCCGCGCCCGGTGCCAGACTGGGAGGCGGGGTCTGCCCGACGGGAGTGGTCATGGACACGGTGACCGGTGCGCAGGCGGCCGCTCCGGCGGCGGAAATGCTCGACGACGCCCGGATCGACGCCCTCGCGGCAGCGTTCCGCGGGGAGCTGGTGCGGCCCGCGGACCGCGACTACGACGAGGCCCGGCGGATCTGGAACGGCTCGGTCGACCGCCGCCCCGGCGCGGTCGCCTACTGCGCCGGTGTCGCCGATGTCATCGCCGCCGTCCGGTTCGCGGCCGACACCGGGGTGCCGTTCGCCGTCCGCAGCGGCGGCCACAGCTTCCCCGGGCAGTCGGTCTGCGACGGCGGCCTGGTCGCCGACCTGTCCCGGCTGAAGGGCATCCGGGTCGATCCCGACGCCCGTACGGCCCGTGTCCAGGCCGGCGTCCTGCTTGGTGAACTCGACCACGAGACACAGCAGTTCGGGCTCGCCGTGCCGGCCGGGATCGTCACCCACACCGGCCTGGCCGGCCTCACCCTCGGCGGCGGCATCGGCTGGCTGATGCGCCGCCACGGCCTGACGATCGACCAGCTGCTCTCGGTCGACCTGGTCACCGCCGAGGGCGGCCTCGTCCGGGCGAGCGCCACCGAGAACCCGGAACTCTTCTGGGGCGTCCGCGGCGGCGGCGGGAACTTCGGCATCGTCACCGAGTTCGAGTTCCGCCTCAACCCGGTCGGCCCGACCGTGCTGGCCGGCCCGATCCTCTGGGACGTCGCCGACTCGGCCCGGCTGCTGCGCTTCTACCGCGAGTGGATCACCGAAGTCCCCGACGGGCTCACCACCGCGGTGGTGCACCGCAAGGCCCCGCCGCTGCCCGAGATCCCCGCCGAGTGGCACGGCCGCCGGGTGGCGATCGTGATCTGCTGCTGGACGGGCGACCTCGACGAGGGAGAGCGGGTGCTGCGCCCGCTGCGCCGCTTCGGCCCGCCGGTGCTGGACCTGTGCCGCGCGAAGCCGTTCATTGAGCACCAGGCGATGCTCGACCCGTCGTTCCCGCACGGCCGCTGGTACTACTTCAAGTCCTGCGACGTCGCCGAACTCACCGACGAGATCGTCGACATCACCGCCGACCGGGCGGCACGGATCACGTCGCCGCTGACCAGCTTCCCGATCTTCCACCTCGGTGGTGCGATCGGCCGGACGGGCGAGGACGACACCGCCTTCAGCGGACGCTCGGCCGGCCACACCTTCAACATCAACGGCACCTGCGCGGACGCCGAGGGCTTCGACGGGGAACGGGAGTGGGTCCGCGGCTTCTGGTCGGCGCTCGCCCCGCACCACACCGGCGTGTACGTCAACTTCCTGATGGACGAGGGCGGTTCGCGGGTCGAGCAGGCGTACGGCGCGGCCAAGTACCGGCGGCTGCGGGAGCTCAAGCGCACCTGGGACCCGCACAACCTCTTCCGGCTCAACCAGAACATCCCACCTGCCTGAGCCGGCCGCAGGGCGGCCCGCCGCACCGCGGGGTGCGCGGTGCGGCGGGCCCTGCCCTCAGCGCAGCGCCGGGGCGTGCACCGGGTCGACGCCGAACTCGTTGTGCCGGCCCGCCCAGTCCTGCAGGGCCGTCCGGCAGGCGTGGTCGAGGAGCCGCAGGCCGTCCAGGTCGAGCTCGATCGCACGGTCCCTGGGCAGCGACTCCAGGGTGTCCAGGATGCGCGGCAGCCGCAGGAAGGTCGCATTGCCGGACACCGCGACCCGGATCGGGCCCTCCGCGTCGTCGGTGACCTCCAGGTGCACCGAGGAGGTCTCCCAGGCGGTCTTCAGCACCGCGAGGACCAGGCCGATCAGCACCCCCTCGAACATGTTGGTGGCCACGATCGCGACGGCCGTCGCCACCAGCACCACCGCCTCGCCGCGGTGCGAGCGCCACAGCGACCGCAGCGGCCCCACCGGCATCAGCTTGACGCCCGCGTGCACCAGCACGCCCGCCAGCGCCGCCAGGGGGATCACCCCGAGCGCCGCGGGCACCAGCGCCGCGAACAGCAGCAGCCACGCGCCGTGCATCACCCGGGACGCCTTCGTCCGGGCACCGGCCTGCACGTTGGCGGCGCTGCGCACGATCACCGCGGTCATCGGCAGCGCGCCGAGCAGACCGCACACGGTGTTGCCGGTGCCCTGCGCGATCAGCTCGCGGTCGTAGTCGGTGCGCGGCCCGTCGTGCAGGCGGTCCACCGCGGCGGCGCTGAACAGGCTCTCCGCGGAGGCGATCAGGGTGAACGCAAGGACGGTGGCGATCGCCCCGACCCCGGTCAGCACCGCCAGGTCCGAGCCGCCCGGCGGGTCGATCACCCCGAGCAGGCCCTTCACCTCCACCTTGGCCACCGGCAGCCCGAACAGTGCGACGGCGGCGGTGGCCAGGCCCACCGCGGCGAGCGGCGCGGGCACCACCCGCGCCCGTGCGGGCATCCGCTTCCACAGCACCAGCACCGCCACCGTGCCGGCGCCGATGCCGAGCGAGGCCAGCGAGTCCGACGAGCCGGCGGTGTCGGCGACCAGCCCGGGCAGGCCGGCGATGTTCGCCGGGCCGCTGCCCTTGGCCCTGGAGCCGGCCAGCGCGTACAGCTGGCCGGCGACCAGGACCAGGCCGATGCCCGCCAGCATGCCGTGCACCACGGACACCGAGATCGCGCGGAACAGCCGACCGAGTCTCAGCACCCCCATGAGCAGCTGGAGCAGCCCGGAGGCGAGCACGATCGCGCCCAGGGCGGGCAGGCCGAACTCGGTGACGGCCTCGTACACCAGCACGGTCAGGCCGGCGGCGGGGCCGGACACCTGCAGGCTGGAGCCCGGCAGCAGGCCGGTGAGCAGCCCGCCGACGATGCCGGTGACCAGGCCGAGCTCGGCCGGGACGCCGGAGGCCACGGCCACCCCGACGCACAGCGGCAGGGCGACCAGGAAGACGACGAGGGAGGCGGCGAAGTCCGCCCGGAACGCGGACGGGTCGAAAGCGGTTTTGTGCAGCATCAGGTTTTCCTCTGTGGGTCGGTCGTGGAACGGCCGGCTCGAGGGCCGCTCAGAGCGGGAGGAAGGCATCGGTGTCGGGCCGGTGGGAGAGCACCAGGCCGGTGTGCACCTCGTAGAACCAGGCGTGCAGGCGCAGCCGGCCGTCGGCGGTGCGCCGGGCGATGCCGGGGTACGCGCGCAGCCGGTCGAGCTGGGCCAGGACGTGCCGCTGCACCGGGCCGGCGACCGTGGGGTCGAACACCTCGGCCCGGTCGGAGGCGAGGGCGGCGCGGTCGGTGTCCGCCAGCCAGCTGCGGACGGCGGGCACGGCGCTGAGGTCGTCGCCGCGGACGACGGCGCCGACCGCCCCGCAGTGCGAGTGGCCGCAGACGACGATGTCGCGCACGCCCAGCACCTCGACGGCGTACTCGACGGTCGCGGCCTCGCCGGACGGCCGGTCGACCCGGTACGGCGGGACGATGTTGCCGGCGGTGCGCAGCTCGAACAGGTCGCCGGGGTCCGCGCCGGTGATCAGGGACGGGACGACCCGGGAGTCGGAGCAGGTGATGAACAGGGCCTGCGGCGACTGCCCGGCCGCCAGGCCGACGAACTGCCGGCCGTCCTGTGCGGCGCGGTCGCGGAACGAGCGGGCGCGGTCGATCAAGGGCTTCATCAGGGCATACCTCCATGGCCCCGGCGCGCTTCGGCGCGGGGGCGTACGTGGACGAGGGCTTCACGCCGCGTCGGCGGCGTTCGCGGTGAACGTGCGGCATCGCGGCCGGGCGCGGGTCAGCGCGGCGCGGTCGCGATCCGGCCGGCGGGGGCTGCGGGGCAGCCACCGGGCACGGTCAGCAGCGGAAGACCTGGTACACGGAGGCGGTGGCACCACCGGTGGGTCTGGAGGGGTAGGGGAGGGGAGCGCCGGGCGCCCGCGGCCGGCCGGCCGAGAGGTCCGCGGCCGCCGCGGGGGCGACGACGGTGGCGAGTGGCCGCAGGGCGGAGCCGCCGCCCGGTGCGGGCCGGCCGACCGCGTGCGGGCCGTGCCGCAGCGGCACCCCGGCCGGGATCTCCTTCTCGCTCTCCTTGTGCTCGGCGACGGAGGCGGCCGCGGCGGCCGGCACGGGCGGACGTGGCTTCAGGGAGGCGCCGGCGCCGCCGCCCAGCAGCAGGGCGAGGCCGAGCAGGGCCGCCAGCAGGCCCGTGATGGTGCTGCGCGTGCGCACCGGCGCTCCCCCTCCCGTAGCCGGTCACATGGACATGTTCACGTTGATAAACGCATCTGATGACGGATCAGTTTCCTCGAGATGTGAAGATCGTGACAGGAAAACGGCGGGCCGTCGGTGCGTGTCCGAGCGATCCGCTCGTGAGCCACGGTGACGGAGCGTGAGGGGGAGCAGGAAGGGCGCACGGGGGTGACGTCACTCGAGCGTGTGATCCTTCGGCGAATCCCCGTCCGCCGGTGCAGAGCCCGCTCCCGTCACCGCGAGTGGCGAACCGGGCACCTCGCACCCGGCGTCCCCTCCCTCGTGATCAAAGCCGTCATGGACGCATCGCCGCTGTTCCGGCCGGGCGCACTCGGCTCGCTGCTGCTGGCCCTGCTGCTCTCCCGCCCGGCCGGCCGCCTGCTCGCCGCCCACCGGGCGGCCGGCTTCCTGCTCGTCCTCGCCCTCGGTGGGATCGCCACCCTCACCCTGCTGCCGGACGTGCGCCGCCCGCTGTGGGAGAACGCCCGCTACGCCGCCGACGCCTGCGTGCTCGACCGGGCAGGGCCGCGGCCGCTCGCCGAGCTGCTCACCGCCACCCAGAGCAGCCTCAACGTGGCCCTGTTCGTCCCGCTCGGCGCGGCGGTCGCGCTGGCCGGCACCTGGTCGCGGCGGGCCGTCGCCGCCGCGGCGGCCCTCGTCCTGCCGGTCGGTGTCGAGGCGCTCCAGTACGCGCTGCCGGTGCTCGGCCGCGCCTGCGACGAGCAGGACGTCTGGGACAACCTCTTCGGCCTGGCGATCGGTGCCCTCCTCGGCCTGCTCCTGGCACCGCCCGCCCGGCGCGCCGTCCGCGCGCTGCGGGCCCGCCGCGGGGCCGTGCCGCCGGCAGGGCCGACCGGGTCGGTTGCCGAATGCGGCCGGATGCCCGGGGTAGGGGTGAAAGGGTACGCGCAGCGGCCGCCGACGGAGGCGGCACCCACGCCCCGCCCCGCCGGACCCGACGGGGGGCGGTGACCAGGAGGAGACACGATGGTGCACGCTCGTGCAGGTCAGCAGGCCGGTCCGCAGGACCTGGTGGACGTGGCCCGGCTGGTGACCGCGTACTGGACGCTGCACCCGGATCCGGCCGAGCCGGGCCAGCGGGTCGCGTTCGGCACCTCGGGGCACCGCGGGTCGTCCCTGGACACGGCGTTCAACGAGGACCACATCGCGGCGACCACCCAGGCGATCTGCGAGTACCGGGCCGCACAGGGCACCACAGGACCGCTGTTCCTCGGCATCGACACCCACGCGCTCTCCGAGCCGGCCCGGGCGACCGCCCTCGAGGTGCTGGCCGCGAACGGCGTGACCGTCCTGCTGGACAGCGCCGACGGGTACACGCCGACCCCGGCCGTCTCGCACGCGATCCTCGCGCACAACCGGTCCGAGCCGAAGCGGCTCGCCGACGGCATCGTCGTCACGCCCTCGCACAACCCGCCGCGCGACGGCGGCTTCAAGTACAACCCGCCCAGCGGCGGCCCGGCCGGCTCCGAGGCCACCGGGTGGATCCAGGACCGCGCCAACGCGCTGATCGGGGCCGGCCTGGCCGGCGTCCGCCGCATCCCGTACGCCCGGGCGCTCGCCGCCGACACCACCGGCCGCTACGACTACGTGGCCGGCTACACCGAGGACCTGCCGCAGGTGCTCGACCTCGACGCGGTCCGCGCGGCGGGCGTGCGGATCGGCGCCGACCCGCTCGGCGGCGCCTCCGTCGCCTACTGGGAGCGGATCGCCGAGACCCACCGGCTCGACCTCACCGTGGTCAACCCGGTGACCGACCCCACCTGGCGCTTCATGACCCTGGACTGGGACGGGAAGATCCGGATGGACTGCTCCTCCCCGTACGCCATGGCCTCGCTGATCGGCCGCAAGGACGCCTACGCCGTCGCCACGGGCAACGACGCGGACGCCGACCGGCACGGCATCGTCACCCCCGACGGCGGGCTGATGAACCCCAACCACTACCTCGCGGTCGCCATCGACTACCTGTTCCGGCACCGCACCGGCTGGCCGGAGGCGGCCGCGGTCGGCAAGACCCTGGTCTCCTCCTCGATGATCGACCGGGTCGCCGCCGAGCTGGACCGGGACCTCGTGGAGGTGCCGGTCGGCTTCAAGTGGTTCGTCGACGGGCTGCTCGGCGGCACCGTCGGCTTCGGCGGCGAGGAGTCGGCGGGCGCCTCCTTCCTGCGCCGGGACGGCTCGGTGTGGACGACCGACAAGGACGGCATCCTGCTCGCCCTGCTCGCCTCCGAGATCACCGCGGTGACCGGCCGCAGCCCCTCCGAGCTGTACGGGGAGCTGACCGGCCGGTTCGGCGACCCGGCGTACGCGCGGGTGGACGCCCCCGCGGACCGGGAGCAGAAGGCCGTACTGGCGAAGCTGTCGCCCGACCGGGTCCGGGCCGACCGGCTGGCCGGGGAGAAGATCACCGCCGTCCTGACCGAGGCGCCCGGCAACGGTGCCGCCATCGGCGGGCTCAAGGTGTGCACCGAGAACGCCTGGTTCGCGGCCCGCCCCTCCGGCACCGAGGACGTCTACAAGATCTACGCCGAGAGCTTCCACGGCCCCGCCCACCTCACCCAGGTCCAGGACGAGGCCCGCGCCCTGGTCACCGAGGCCCTGGCGACCGGCACGGCCTGACACGCCCGACGCCCTAGGATCACTGCATGTCGCTGCCGCACGCCATCCTCACCGCCCTGCTGGAGAAGCCGTCCTCGGGGCTGGAGTTGACGCGCCGCTTCGACAAGTCGATCCGCTACTTCTGGTCCGCCACCCACCAGCAGATCTACCGCGAGCTCGGGCGGCTGGAGAAGGACGGCCTGATCCGCGCCGTCCCCCAGCCGCCCAGCCGCGGCCAGCGCAAGGAGTACGAGGTGCTCCCCGAGGGCCGCGCCGCCCTCACCGAGTGGATCGGGCAGCCGCAGGACCCGCGGCCCATCCGCGACCCGCTGCTGCTGCGCCTGCGGGCCGCCGCCGCGACGGGCGCCGGCCCCGCGCTGGAGGACGAGCTGCGCCGCCACCTCGATCTGCACCAGCGGCAGTTGGAGGAGTACCGGGAGATCGAGCAGCGCGACTTCCCGGCCGAGCGGGTCGCCGTCGAGAACCGCCTCCAGCACCTGGTGCTGCAGGGCGGCATCGGCCTGGAGACCTTCTGGGTGGAGTGGCTGGAGGCGGCGCTCGCCGAGTACTCGTGACCCCGCGCGGAGCCGGTCCCTCAGCGGCTGCGCCGCCACTGGCGGAACCGCCACACCAGGCAGGACACCAGCGAGACGCCCACCACCGCGACGGCGACCGCCAGCCACCGGTGGCCGACCACGTCGGCCCCGCTGAACACCATGATCACCGAGACGGCGAAGGGGAGCAGCAGCACCGCCACCGTCCGCAGGAACACCAGCAGCGCCAGCGGCCGCACCCGGCCGCGCCCACGGGTCCGCTCCGCAGGGCCGGCCCCGCCGTCCACCAGCCCGAACAGGACGGAGGCCCGGGTGGCCAGCCGCAGCGTCGCCGAACGGTACGCCACCCCGAGCACCGGCACCCAGACGAACGGCAGCGCCATGCCGACCAGCACCAGCAGCGTCACCGCGACCCAGCGCAGGTAGCGGTTCAGCCGCCCGGTCGGGGTGCTGCTGCCCGGCGAGATCACCCCCAGCACGTACGCCATCCGCCCGACCACGCGCAGCCACTCCCGCCAGGACAGCCGCGGCGCTGGCCCGCTGCCCGGCTCCGGGAGGTCCTCCAGCGCCCGCCGGGCCTCTTCCGGCGTGGTGTAGACGCCCTGCAGGACCAGCATGTCGACCGCCCGGTCCGGCGAGGTCGCGGGCCGGCCGGCCAGCTCGCCCAGCTCCAGCACCATCCGGCCCTGGGCGAGCAGGGCGGCGCAGAACGCGGTCGGGATCAGGGCGATGAACGGACCGCCGACGAAGGCGCCCTCCACGATGGCCGTGTGCACACCGCGGGCGATGACGGTCTCCCGCACCTTCTCCGGCGGATCCCCCGACCGGCGGATCCTGGCCAGCCGCTCGGAGGCCTCCTCGCCGATCCGCTCGACGCCGAACAGCGCAGCCCGTTCGGCCATGTGGGCGGGGTCGCGACGGATCCGCCCGAGCAGGTCGATCGGCGGCCACGGAGCCCGCCCGCGGTCGGCGGCACGGGGCTCGGCATCGCCCATCCGGGCCTCCCTCCGCCGTGCCGCGCCGCCGACAGTCCTCGACACTCAGTGTCGCCCGGTGGCGCCGCCGCGGCTCGCTCAGAGGTGTGCGGCGATGTCCGGGATGAGGTCCTGGAAGGTGCGGCCCTCGGCCGGTGCGCCGATGGCGGTCATCTGCCAGCCCCCGTTCGACCGGTGCACCTTCGCCATGATCTGCGCCGTGTGGCTGCCGCCGCCGGTCAGCGTGTAGCGGGCCAGCTCCTGCCCGGTGGAGTCGTCCACCAGGCGGCAGAAGGCGTTCTGCACGTCCTGGAAGGTCTGGCCGGTGAACGAGTTGACGGTGAACACGATCTGGTCGACCTTGGCGGGCACCCGGGTCAGGTTCACCGTGATCGACTCGTCGTCGGCGCCCTGCCCCGCGCCGCCGGTCAGGTTGTCGCCGCTGTGCCGCACCGAGCCGTCGGAGCTGGTCAGGTGCTGGAAGTACACGACGTCCACCGGGTCGCTGCCGGCGAACAGCACGGCCGATGCGTCCAGGTCGATGTCACGGGCCATCAACTTGGCGAAGAACCCCTTGCGGGGCGCGGCCTGCCAGCCGAGGCCCATCCGTACGACCTCCAGCGTGCCGCCGCCCGGCTTGCCGAGGTCGACCTTCTGGCCCTTGCCGAGGTTCACCGTCATCGGGCCCTCACCCTTTCGCTGCGTGGACGCCTGCCGCCCGGCAGCCGCGGGACGCGTCTGCCGACGTGGAGGACCTTCCCACCGCCGGGCCGATCGACGCCCGCCGACGCGCTGCAGCGTGTCAGATGCCCCCGGCCGGCAGCAGGAGCAGCTGCTCCGGGTCGAAGGCCATCCACTGCTCGGGGGTGCCGCGCCGCAGCAGCCGCACCCTGCACCACGGGCTGCCGTCGGCCGGGCGCCACCAGGCGTTGATCCGGCCCACCGCCCAGCTGCCGTCCTCGAAGCGGACCTCGACCGGCTGGTACGCCGGCTCCACCTGCGCCTGCGGCGGCTCCCACAGCTGCACCCGTCCGTCGTCCACCGTTGCCCGCCTCCCGCGTCGTTCGCACCCGGCCGTTGGACTCTACATGCCTGTAGAGCCGATCCGCGGGCGGACGCACCGGCACCGGCCGACCGCGACCGGGATCACAGCTCGACGACCGCCACCGCGTCCGCGAAGCAGGCGGTGACGTACAGCTTCGCGCCGTCCGGGCTCACCGCCACCCCGCGCGGCCCGTCCGGCGCCGGGATCGTGCCCACCACCGCCCGCTCGTCGGTGTCGATCACCGACACCGGGCCGGCCGGGTAGTGCGCCACGTACAGCCGGCCCCCGTCCGGGCTCACCGCCAGCCCGTACGGGCCGCGGCCCACCGTCACCCGCCCCAGCCGCACGGCCGGCGCCGGTCCGTCCAGCCGGCCGATGCCCGAGGCGTCCAGCACGCTCACCGTGCCCGCGAAGTAGTTGCCCGCGTAGAGCACCGATCCGTCCGGGCTCAGCGCCAGGCCCACCGTGAAGTCCACCCCGGTCAGCAGCCCGCGCGGGACGCCGAGGCCGTCCACCACCCGCACCGCGTCCTCCAGCGGGCTGGCCACCAGGACCCGCGCACCGCTGGGTGCCACCGCCAGGCCGAACGGGCGCGACTCCAGCACCGTCTCGTCCAGCACCGCGCCGTCCGCCGCCGCCACCACGGACAGCACCGACCGGTGCACGTCCGCCAGGTACAGCCGCCCGCCGTCGGGGCTCACCGCCACCCCGTACAGGCTCGCCCCCACCGGGAACGACGCCGCCACCCGGCGCAGCGTCGGCTCCAGCACCGTGACCTGACCGGTGCGCACACCCGTCAGGTACACCCGGCTGCCGTCCCGGCTCACCGTCACGCTGTGCGGGCCGCCGTCGACCGGGATCGTCTCGTACGCCCGGCCGTCCCCGGAGCCGGGCCCGGCCGGGCGGGGGCGGGAAACTGCCATGATCTGCTCCGCTGGGGTGCCGCAGGACCGGCACCTCCACTCTCACCCGCCCGGCCCACCCGGGCAAACCCGGCCATGACCTCTGAGGACCGCCCCTACGGCCCCCGCTGCGCGTCGTGCGCCAGCAGTGCCACGTACAGCGAGGTCAGCTGTTCCAGGTCGTCCAGGTCGATGCCCAGCAGCGACTCGATGCTCTGCAGCCGCCGGTACATCGCCGGCCGGCTCACGTGCTGCTCCTGCGCCGCCAGCGACTTGTTCCGGCCCGTCCGCAGGTAGGTGCGCAGCACGTCCAGCAGCTCCCGGCGGCCCAGCAGCGGCCCCAGCTCCCGGACGATGAACGCCTGCAGCTCCGGTTCGTCCCGCAGCAGCCGGACGAGCCCGCGCAGCCGTACGTCCCGCAGCCGCGCCACCGGCCCGGTCGGCGGTCCCGCCAGCGCCGCGTCCGCGACGTGCACCGCCTCCTGGAAGGATCGCCGCACCTCGTCCAGCACCCGGCAGCCGAACCCGGCCCCCAGCACCGCACCGGGCACCCGCTCCTGCAGCCGGACGGCCAGCCGGTCCACCTCCGCGTCCGCCTCCCGCTCCGACGGGACGCTCAGCAGCACCGCCACCGCACCGTCGGGGCCGACCCTGGCGACCAGGCCGGCCATCGACTCGTCGTGCACCGTCCGCCGGACCGTCTCGCAGAGCACCCGCGTCCGCGACGGCGGCCGCAGCACCACCGGTACGAACGTGCGCCGCTCGGTCGGCAGCCCCGCCGCCCGGAACCGCGGCAGCAACTGCTCGGGGCGGGCCGTGCCCGAGGCCAGGTCCGCCAGCAGCGCCTCCGCCGCCTGGTCCTCCCAGCCGCGCTGCCGGTCGCCGTCCGGATCGCCCAGCAGCCGGTGCACCGCCAGCGCCTCGGCCGCCCGCCGGCCCAGCACCCGCCCGGTCTCCGCCCCGCCCTGGTGCCCGAACAGCACCAGGTGCCCCCACTGCCGGTCGCGGGCCTCCAGCCGGGCCACGATCCAGCCGTCCGGGCCGAGCGTCACCGGGCCGTTCCCCTGCAGCTCCGCCACCTGCCGGGAGACCCGCTCCCAGTCCCGCAGCAGATCGCCCAGCGCGTTCGGCTCCCCGGCCGAGGCCAGCACCCGGTGCGCCAGGTTCACCACCACCGCCGGACAGCCCGCATGGGCCGCGATCTCGTCCAGCAGCCGCTGCAGCGGCACCCCGGACAGGTTCAGCGCCGACAGCGAACCGCCCATCCGGTCCGACAGGTCCAGCGCCGCGTACCGGCCGTGCAGCAGCCGGGCGTGCACCTCCTCGGTCAGCCGCGCGAACGGCGCAGGACGGTGCAGCACCACCAGCGGCACCCCGCACCGCTGCGCCGCCCGCCGCATCGCCTCCGGCGTCGTCGAGAACGCCCGGCCCAGCCCCAGCACCACCGCCGCCGCGCCGGCCTGCTGCATCGACTCCATGTACCCGGCCTGCGCCCGGTCGTCGCCCGCCAGCAGCAGACCCGTGGTCAGCACCATCTCGCCGCCGGTCAGCATCACCCCGACGTCCGCGGCCTCCGCCACGTGCAGCCAGCGCACCGGCCGGTCCAGCCGGTCCGGGCAGGCGACCACCTCCGCGTCCCACGGCGCGACCAACTCCAGCGCCAGCACGTCCCGCACGGTCAGGCGGCCGTCCTCCACCAGCTCTTCCCTCCGCCAGGTCCCCGGGGCGTGGGAGTCTACGCGCCGCACCCCCGCCCGGGGGCCGACACGGGGCAACCGTCACTGTGTGCGGGCGCACGTTGCCGCGCGTAGCGCCGCCGTGCCAGAGTGCGGCCATGGTCCACCCCACCGTGCCGCAGCAGTCCCTCGCGCCGTCCGCCGTCTTCGACTGGCTGGACGAGGCCGCCGACCTCCGCGCCCGCGCCGGCCTCACCCGCACGCTGCGCAGCCGCCCGGCCGACGACCCGGTCCTGGACCTCGCCGGCAACGACTACCTCGGGCTCGTCCACCACCCCGCCGTCACCCGGGCCGCCGCCGACGCCGCCCTGCGCTGGGGCGGCGGCTCCACCGGCTCCCGGCTGGTCACCGGCACCACCGCCCTGCACACCGAACTCGAGGACGAACTCGCCGAGTTCTGCGGCTTCGAGGCCGCCCTGGTGTTCTCCTCCGGGTACGCCGCCAACCTCGCCGCGCTCACCGCACTCACCGACCCCGACACGCTGATCGTCTCCGACGCGTACAACCACGCCTCGCTGATCGACGGCTGCCGACTGTCCCGCAGCGACGTCCACCGCGCCCCGCACGCCGACCCGGCCGCCGTCGCCGACGCCCTCGCCGACCGCCGCCACCCCCGCGCGCTGGTCGTCACCGACTCCGTCTTCTCCGTCGACGGCAACGCCGCCCCGCTCACCGGCCACGCCGCCGCCGCCCGCGCCCACGGCGCCGCGCTGCTCGTCGACGACGCCCACGGCCTCGGCGTCCTCGGCGCCGGCGGCCGCGGCGCCCTCGCCGCCGCAGGCCTCGCCGGCGACCCCGACACCGTCGCCACCGTCACCCTCTCCAAGTCGCTCGGCTCCCAGGGCGGCGCCGTCCTCGGCCCCCGACGGGTCATCAGGCACCTCACCGAGACCGCCCGCACCTTCATCTTCGACACCGGCCTCGCCCCCGCCGCCGTCGGCGCAGCCCTCGGCGCCCTGCGGCTGCTCCGCGCCGAACCGCACCGCGCCGACCGCGCCCGCGAGGTCGCCCACACCCTCGCCGCCCGGCTCACCGCCGCCGGCCTGCACGCCTCCACCCCCGACGCCGCCGTCGTCTCCGTCCGCGCGCCCGGCCCGGAGGCCGCCGTCCAGTGGGCCGCCGACTGCCGCACCGCCGGACTCGCCGTCGGCTGCTTCCGCCCGCCGTCCGTGCCCGACGGCATCTCCCGGCTGCGCCTCACCGCCCGCGGCGACCTGACGGACACCCAGATCACCGACGCCGTCCGCATCATCGCCGCCACCAGCCCGGCATGACCGAACCGTCCTCGCACGGCGGGTGACGGGTCGACACGCGGGCTCGTTCGTCGATGAGCCCCTCTCGCGGCACGCGGTGGCTGCGTCTACCCGGCGTCCTTCAGCCGGTCCTCCGGCCAGACCTCGAACCCCTGTGACACGCCCGTCGGCGGCCCCGACCGGAAGCACCCCCGTATGAGCGCCATGACCTTGCGAACGGCATCGGGCCGCCCGCCGAGCTCCACCCTCACCGGGCCGGCTCCCGGGGCCGCGCGGGCGACCGGCTGTGCAGCGGCGTCCTCGATCGGTGCGGACGTGTCGACCTGCCATCGCGCGTGAGGCACCGCATCGGACGGTGTGGCGTAGTCGCCGGCGGTGACAGGGGGCGGGGCGGTGGTCAGCCCGAACGACTGCCCCACGGTGTCGGCGACCACCTGGGATACGGACGGGTCGCCGGATATGGACATGTGGACGATCGCGCTCGGCGCCCGGTCGTGCTCGCCGGTCATGGCTTGCCTCCCGTGGTCAGCTTCTTCCAGGGTCTGCCGGGGCATGCGGTCCCGCATCTGCGCAGCCGGTCCGCCGCAGTTCGGGCCGGTGCTCGATCGCAGATGCCGGACGAGGTGTTCCTCCGGGCCGACCCGGCTCGGCGGGAAGCCCCTGCGTTCTCGCGGGGGAGGAGCCACCATGGGGAGCGAGCAGCCGCCCGCCGTACCGAGGAGCCCGACCGTGCCCGAACCCCGCGTCCTCCTCGACGGCCTCGTCCTCGGCGAGTCGCCCCGCTGGCACGACGACCGGCTCTGGCTCTGCGACTGGGGCGCCCACGAGCTGCTCACCGTCGACCCGGACGGCCGGCGCACGACCGTCGGCCGCATCGACGCCTTCCCGTTCTGCATCGACCCGCTCCCCGACGGCCGCCTGCTCGTCGTCGCCGGCAGCGAACGCCGCCTGCTGCGCCGCGAGACCGACGGCATCCTCACCCCGTACGCCGACCTGCGTCCGCTCTGCGACCGGCCGTGGAACGAAGCGGCCGCCGACGGCCGCGGCAACGCCTACGCCAACTGCATCGGCTTCGACCTCATGACCGGCGAAGCGCCCGCCCCCGGCCTCCTCGCCCTGGTCACCCCCGACGGCACCGCCCGCACCGTCGCCGAGGGCTTGGCCTTCCCCAACGGCATGGCGATCACCCCCGACGGCGCCACCCTGCTGCTCGCCGAGTCGTACGCCTCCCGGATCACCGCCTTCGACATAGCCCCCGACGGCAGCCTCACAGGCCGCCGCACCTGGGCCGAGGTCGAGGGCTCCGCCCCCGACGGCATCAGCCTCGACGCCGAGGGCGCCCTCTGGTACGCGGACGTGCCGAACCGGCGCTGCGTCAGAGTCCGCGAGGGCGGCGGGATCCTGCAGACCGTCGAGACCGACCGCGGCTGCTTCTCCTGCGCCCTCGGCACCCCCGGTGGCACCCCCACCCTCTACATCACCGCCGCCGAATGGACCGGTACCGCCGACGCCACCGCCACCCGCACCGGCCAACTCATCACCGTCCCCGCCCCCGCCCCACCGGCCCCGAGGCCGACGGCCTGACGGCAGCCCCCGGGAGGCGGCCCGTGTGCTTCGGGTGGGCGATCTTCAGGAGGTCTCCTCGGCGATCAGCCCGGTCTCCTCCCGCAGTTCGCGTGCGGCGGCCTCGTCGAGGCGCTCGCCGACCTCGACCTTGCCGCCGGGGATCGTCCACGCCGGTGTCGTGCTCCAGCTGTCCGTCGCGTAGTGGATCGTCGCGACCCGGCGCAGGGCCGGGTCGTGGGCGATCACGGCCACGGCCTGACGGAGGCTCTCCACAGTGTTACCTCCAAGATGACGTGGACGGGGATGTCAGGCGGTCGCCGCGGGGCGGCGGAGCTGTTCCAGGACGGTGCGGGCGTAGCCGAGGACCTCCTCGTCGTGGTGGTGGTCGAGGGCCCAGCGCAGGGCGGCAGGGCAGTCGACGGCTGCCCACGCCCGGCACGCCGCCCGCTCCTCGGCGGTGAGGTCTCGCCCGTAGCCGGCGAGGAACGCCGTGCGGAGATCGGGCCGGTGAGGAGTGAGCTGGAGCATGACCCGCATCAGGTCGCGGCGCACCGGCTCCTCGATCTGGCTCCGCTCGAAGTCGACGACGCCGACGGAGAGCCGGCCGTCGCCGTGGCGCTGGACGATCCAGTTCCGGGGGCCGAAGTCGCCGTGGCACCGGGCGGGAGCGGTGTGCGGGGGCTCGGCGCGGGTGGCCTCGGCCAGGGCGGCGATGTCCTCGTCGCACAGCTGGGCGTCGCACGCGCGGTCGAGCGCCCGTTCGCGTTCCCGGCTCCAGGGCAGCCGCTCGCCGACCACGCCGCCGGAGGTCGGGTGGGCGTGGATGCGGGCCGCGAGCAGGCCGGCCTGCCGGTACACCTCGCGTTCCTCGACCGGGCCGAGGGCGGCCTTGACGGCCGGGCTACCGGGCAGGGCCGTGGTGACGACGAGCAGCGAGCGGGCGTCCGCGGCCAGCAGGGTCGGGGCCCGGCCGGGACCGAGCACGGGCACGAGGTGCCGGTAGGCGGCGGTCTCGCGCCGGTGCATGAGCCCGTTCTTGTGCCGCTTGGCGAACAGGCGGCTCCCGTCGCCGGCCCGGACCTCCCACACTGTCGGCCGGCCCGCACGGTCCCGCGAGCGCACACCCAGCAACTCGCACGGTCCTGTTGCCTCGCGCAGCAGCCGGTCGGCGTCGTCGGGCAGGGTGGGCGGGGTCATGCCGGCCAGCCGACGGTGGACAGCGGGTTGCCGCGGGCGATCTCGCCCAGGGCGTGCGCGGTGTAGGGAACGATGTCGGCCGGCAGCCGTTCGAGCGGCCACCAGCGCAGTTCCTCGCACTTGTGCGGCTCCGCGTTGCGCACCCGGCCGTCGTAGCGGGCGGGGCGGAAGAAGAGCTGGAGGCGGCTGCGGCCGTCGTCGGAGTCGAGGTGGTGCAGGGTGTGGACGAGGCTGAGGTCGCCCTCGGCGATGGTGATGCCGAGTTCCTCCTCGGCCTCGCGGGTCATGGAGCGGGTGACCGGTTCGCCGCGCTCCATGTGCCCCGCCGGGAGGTGCCAGAGGCCGGCGGCGTACGTGGTGTTGCGGCGTCGGCCGAGCAGCACGGTGCCCTCGTCGGCCAGGACGAGGTGGACACCGACGACCAGCGTCAGCGGGTCCGTCCCCGGCTTGCGGGGCTCCGCGTTCGCCGGGTGGTCGGTGCGGTCGAGCCGGGTCACGAGGCCCTCCCGATGGGCTGGCCGGTCGCCGCGGAGTGCCAGGCGTCCGGCGAGCCACTCGATCACCTCGCGCTGTCCGTCGCCGGTCGTCGGCAGCCGGTCGGTACGAGCCCACTGGTGGTCGTCGTGGTCCGGCGAGAGGACGACCGGGGTGCCGTCCGGCACGACGGTGGTGAAGACGAACTGCCGCACCCGCAAGCCGTGCTGGCTGGTGAAGTCCAGGCTCCGCGCGTACTCGAGCGGCAGGCCGGTGAGCCCGGTCTCCTCGGCCAGCTCCCGCGCCGCGCCGGCCTCCACCCCCTCACCGTCCTCACGGCTGCCGCCCGGGTACTCCCACAGGCCGGGCGGGACGTCGTGCGCGGCCCGACGGATCAACAGGACCCGGCCGGAGGCGTCGCGGACCACCACGCCGACGCAGATCCGCTCGATGCCCTCCCGGAGGGCCAGGTCGGTCAGCACGTCGAAGTCGATCACCGGGGGACTCCTCGATCGCTCGGGCGGGCACGGCCCGCCGGTCGGTGTCGCGCTTGGCCGCAGGCCCTCCGGACACCGTCGGTGCACAGGCGCGCCGGAGGGCTGAACCAAGCTGCTCTGATGCCCAAGTGGGCTACCGAAAAACCAAGTTCAGGGAAGCGCTATGGTTGGTGGCGTCCGATGATGGTGCTGTTCGAGTGCGTCGTTCAAGCGGAATACCTCCGGGCTAGCCCGGGTCGAACAGGGACTTTTCGAGCACTTCCCGGCGCGAGTGAAGGCGTCCTCCAGTCGGTCGCGGACGGGCCCGGGGCAGGGTGGTGGAGCCCAGTGCGCAGGCAGCGAGCGAGCGTTCGAGCGCGGCCGTCCGGCCGGGTCCGAGGCGGTGTCGGACGCCTTCGTGGGCGAGGAGATCGCGCGGCGCGCAGCCGTCGCCCGATTCACCCGTTCGGCTGGTCAGTTGTCCGAGCAGGTTTTCCGGCCGCGACCTCCCGCACGCGGTACGCTGACCAACACCCGTGGCCGCAAAGCGGGCTGCTTGTCGCCCGCTCGCCTCCAGGCCCTCTGAACCCGGCGCCGACGGTCTCCCCCAGCCTGACGGCTGGGAGGTGCCCCCATGCTCCGTCGCTGTGCTCCCGCGCTTCTCCCTTTCGGCGTCGGCGGACCCTTCGGCTCGGGGCGGAGGCGCTCCCTCGACGTCCCGTCAGGTGTCCGAGCGTCGCCGCAGCCCGCCCGGGCCCTCCACCTCCCGAACGAAATGCGGTACTGCTATGCGCGCTTCCCTGTTCACCGTCGACCTGCCCGGGCCTGGACGCCTGAGCACGATGGCCCGCCCCCGCGGCCACGACTGGCTGGCCGACGAGATGGCCGCACTCACGGCCGCCGGCGCCGACGTCCTGGTCAGTGCCCTTACCGAGGACGAGGTCGACGAACTCGGCCTCACTGCCGAGCCCCGACTGGCGGCCGCGGCCGGCCTGGAGTTCGTCCCGCTCCCGATACCGGACCGGACGGTGCCGGACCCGGCCGCCGTCCTGCCCGTCCTCCGCCGGCTCGCCGCCCGGCTCCGCGAGGGCGCCCACGTGGTGGTGCACTGCCGCGCCGGCATCGGCCGCTCCTCCCTCCTCGCCGCCTCCCTCCTCGTCCTCGACGGCACGGACCCCGGCACCGCCTGGGAACGCATCGAACACGCCCGCGGCCTCACCGTCCCGGACACCCCCGCCCAACGCACCTGGCCCGCCGGCCCGCTGCGGAAGGCCCTGGGGTGATGCCGCCCGACATGCTGCGTTCGGCGCAGGGTCGGGCGGTGCGGCGGGCGGGCGGGGGAGACTGTCGGGAGCGAGTGAGAGACGGAGGTCGCGGCCATGGGTGCTGCGCAGTTCCACGCCTGGGACGTCCGTGAGTCGGGCCCCGCCGACGCCCCGCACCGGGTGCTGCTGCTGCCCGGAGGGATGTGCAGTACGGCCTTCTTCGAGGACATGACGGCCGCCGAGCCGCTCGCCGGTGCGCCGATCCGGCTGGTGGCGGCGACCGTCCCGGGGCACGCCGGGACGATCGCGCCCCGGGACGTGTCGATGGAGAACTACGCGGCGATCACCGCCGCCTTCGCGGCCGAGCGCGGCTGCACAGCCGTGGTCGGCCACAGCATCGGCGCCAACATCGCGCTGGAGATGGTGGGCGGCGGGCACTTCTCCGGGCCGGTGGTGCTGCTCTCTCCGACCTTCTCCCGGCCGGACGAGTCCAGGGCGCTGGCGGTCGCGGCGGCGCTCGGGCGGGTGCCCGGCCTGGGGGCGCTGGTCTGGCCGGCGATGCTGTGGCTGGCGCCGAAGGCGCTCGAGAACGGCATTCCGGAGCGGCGGCGGGCGGCCCTGCTCGCCGACCTGAAGAAGAACTCGGCGCCGTTCTGCCGCCGTGCCATGGGGGAGTACTTCGCGTACCTGGGCCGGCACGGCTCGCTGGTGCCGCGGCTGTGCGGCGCGGGCGTGCGGGCCCGGGTGGTGCGCGGGGACCGGGACGAGATCGGCCTGACCGAGGACGAGCGCGCCGCACTGGAGGCATGTCCGGCCGTCACCCTCGACGTGGTCGCCGACAGCGGCCACCTGGTGATGGTGGAGCAGCCCGAGGCGGTGGCCCGCCTGGTGGCCGACACCGTCCTCGGCGCGGACCGCTGACCGCCGCGGGGCGGACCGCCGACGGGCTCAGACGGTGAGTACGACCTTCCCGCAGGCGTGCCCTGTGTGGACGTGCCGTACTGCGGCCGCGGCCTCCGCCAGTGGGTAGCTGCGGTCGATGAGCGGCGTCAGCCTGCCGTCCTCGACGGCCTCGCAGAGGAACTCCAGGTCCTCCGGCCCGGACTGCGCCACCAGCGTACGGAGCCGCTGGCCGACGAAGGCCGAGAGCGCGAGCGCCCGCAGCTGCCGGTCGAGGCCCTGCAGCCACCTGCCGCCGGCCTCGCCCCCGACGATGACCAGGGTGCCGCGCGGGGTGAGGACCTGCCGGAGCAGCTTCAACGGCCGGTTGCCGGCGGTGTCGAGGACGAGGTCGTACCGGAGTCCGCCGTCGGTGATCTCCTCCTGCGTGTAGTCGAGCACGTGGTCGGCGCCGAGCGAGCGGACCACCTCGGTCTTCCCGGTGCTGCACACGCCGGTGACCTCGGCACCCATGGCCTTGGCCAGCTGCACCGCGTACGATCCGACGCCGCCTGCTGCGCCGATGACCAGCACCTGCTGACCGGCCCGGAGCCGCCCGGTGTCGCGCAGCGCCTGCAGGGCGGTGCAGCCGGAGACGGGCAGCGCAGCGGCCTGTTCGAAGGTCAGCGCGCCCGGCTTGGGCACCAAGCGGTCGGCCCGGGCACGGGCGTACTCGGCGAAGGCACCGTCGCAGGTGCCGAACACCTCGTCGCCGGGCCGGAACCGGGTGACGTTGCGTCCGGCCTCCTCGACCCGCCCGGCGACGTCGAGACCGCGGACGGGGATGCGCGGGGTGCGCAGGCCGGTGGCCAGCCGCACGGGGTAGGGCAGGCCGGCCATCAGGTGCCACACACCCGGGTCGACACCGGCCGCGTGCACCCGGACGAGCACGTCGCCGTCGCCCACCGCGGGCCGGTCGACCTCACGCAGCTCCAGCACGTCCGCCTCGCCGTACCTGTCCTGGACGACAGCCTTCATCGTGCTTCCTCCCTCTCGGTGTCCGGGTACTGGAAGACGTCGTCGAGGGCGACGCCGAACACCCGGGCGATCTGGAACGCCATCTCCAGGGAGGGTGAGTACCGGCCCTGTTCGATGGCGATGACGGTCTGTCGGGTCACGCCGATCCGCCCGGCGAGGGCGGCCTGCGTCATCTCCCCGTGGGCGAACCGCAGGGCGCGGATCGTGTTGGTGACCCTGGTCGGCTTCACCACGGGGAGAACCCCCGCCGGTAGGCGGCGATCTTCGCCATGGAACCGAGCAGCGCGGAGAGGACGAACGCCAGGTGGGCCGTGTTGGCGATCCAGAAGTGGTCGACCTCGGCCATCGCCATCAGGAGGGCCGCCACTCCGCCGAGGGCGAGGAAGGAGTGGCCGACGTACTCGCCGAACCGGTGGATCTCCCTGTCCCGCTGGTCCTTCTGCGGGCCGCCCTCCTTCGAGGCGAGCGAGACGGCGATGTGGAGCAGGACCGAGGCCGCGATCGCGATGCCGACGCTCCACACCAGGGCGGCCCGGTAGGGCGTCGCAGCGAGCGGCCCGGTGCCGGCGCGGCCGAGGACGACGGCCGCGTACGCCGTGTAGGTGCAGACGGTGACCACGACCATGATCCAGGCGCGTTTCTCTTCGACGGCCATGCCGTCAAGGTAAAGCAGACCGGACACCGTGTCAAAGATTCTTGACACGTCGAACGAGCAGAAGGACAGACCGCCGAAAGGGTGGAGTCCACTGCCGCGGACACGTCCTGACGGTGTGTGCAGCGCGCGGGCCGCGGGGCGGCGGCGCATGATCGGCCATGGGCACCCCCGTACCCCGCCGCCCCCGGCCCGGTCCCGCCGGGCCGCCCGTACCGCTCGAGACCCTCGAGGAGCTCGACCCGGCCGTCCTGGTGGAACCCGCCGATCCGGCCGGCCTCGCCCGGCCGGTCTGGTACGCCGCGTACGGCTCCAACATGCACCGGGCCCGCCTGAACGCCTACCTGGCCGGCGGCCGCCCGCCCGGCAGCCGCCGCCGCTACCCGGGCTGCCGCGATCCGCGCCCGCCCGCCGCCGACCTGCCGCTGCTCCTGCCGGGCCGGCTCTACTTCGCCCGCGAGTCACGGGTCTGGGGCGGCGGCATGGCCTTCCTGGACGCCCTCGACGACGGCGAGCTGCCCGCCCGCGGCTACCTGCTGACGGTCGACCAGCTGCTCGACGTCGCCTCCCAGGAGATGCACCGCATCCCGCGGGCGGCCACCGCCCCCGGCCTGGCCGCCGCCCTGCGCGACGGCCGTGCCAGCCTCGGGCCCGGCCGCTACGAGACCCTCCTCTGCCCCGGCACCGTGGACGGCCATCCGGTACTCACCTTCACCGCCCCGGGCCGCAGCAGCGAGGCCCCGCTCAGCCGCCCGTCCGCCGGCTACCTCCGTGCGCTCGCGGCCGGCCTCGCCGAGTCGCACGGCTGGCCACCCGCCCGCGCAGCCGCCTACCTCAGCACCCGCCCCGGCGCCGCAGGCCGCTGGACCCCCGCCGAACTCCTCGCCCAGCTCCGCCCCTGGGCCGACCTCCACGGGTGACCACCCGGGCGATCGCTCAAGACGCGCCCAGGAGCCCCGCGCCGGTCATCCGACGCCCGCCGACCCCCGTCGGCCCCACGCGCCACCCGCAGCTGCGCCCGCCACCAGGCAGAGGCCGGCCGCGGCCAGGCCGACAGGCCCGGCCGAGTCGCCGAGCAGCGGCGCCCCGGCGACGGAACACCCGAGTGCGCAGCACGCCCCGCCCGCGGTGCCCAACGAAAGGCCGATCAACATGCCCATCGTCCTGCCGGGACCGGGTGGCGGTGCAGGGTCCGGGGCGGCCGGCCGCCGTGCCCACGACGGGCGGGCCGGTTCGGGTGCGGGGGCCGCGGCGATCGCCTTCGGCTCCGGCGCCGGGTACGGAGCCGGGTGCGGGTGGGCCGTCCACGGCAGCCGTTCCAGCAGCAGGCCCGCGTGGTCGAACGGAGCGCCGGGGCCGAGCCGGGCCAGCGTCCGCGGGGAGGCGGGGGCGAGTTCGGTGCCGAGGGCCACCATCGCCCGGCCGCGCGGGGTCGGCCGCTCCTCGCAGCGCTGCCGGTAGGTGTGGAGCCGCCCGTCGGTGCCGAGCACCAGCTCGCAGCCGGTGCGCAGCCCCGACCGTCCGCCCGGGCCGCGGTACGGGGCGGGGTCGGAGTCCGCCACCCGGTCGACCACCCAGCCGTCGACCGAGGTGCCGCGGTCGTCCTCGATGTGCCGCGCCGCGACGCCCCTGCCGCCCAGCGCCACCGCGGTGCACCGGGCCAGCGCCAGCAGTTCCTCGTACGGGTCCACTTGCGCCGGTCAGCCCTCGTCGCCGCAGCCGGGGCAGGGCCTGCGCGGCACCTTGGTCGCAGCGCACTTGCCGCACCTGGTGGTCTCGCCCATGGCGCCGTCCTCTCGACGTGGTGTCACCCGACGTGGTGCCGGGTACGGCGAGCGTAGGGCGGTCCCCGGCCGCCGCAGGCGAGGGTTTCGGAACCGGTCCCGCATTGACCGCAGGTGATCGCCGACGGCCCTGACCCGGCGGTTTCCGCGGGCCCGGCGGTTTCCGCGGGCCCGGCGGTTTCCGCGAGTCCGCAGAAGCGGTGCCGGTCGGCGGTCAGCTCTTCTTCGCCCGGCTGGGCTGCACCCGCATCGGCTCGCCGGGCATCTTCGGATGGTCCGGCGGGTACGGCAGGTCCCCGGCGTCCTGCTGGGCGTACAGCTCGAGCAGCGGTTCCAGGTCGAAGGCGTGTTCGTCCATGTCGGCGTGCAGGTCGCCCAGTTCGGCGAACCGCTCGGGCAGCGTCCGCAGGTCGAAGTCCTGCGGGACGACCTCGTCCAGCTCCTCCCAGCGCAGCGGTGTGGAGGCGGTGGCCTCGGTCCGGGCGCGCAGTGAGTAGGGGGAGGCGATGGTGCGGTCGCGGGCCATCTGGTTGTAGTCCACGAAGATCCGCTCGCCGCGCTCCTCCTTCCACCAGGCCGTGGTCACCCGGTCGGGCATCCGGCGCTCCAGCTCCCGGCCGAGGGCGATCACGGCGTGCCGGCAGTCGGTGAACGTCCAGCGCGGCTCCACCGGCACGTAGACGTGCAGGCCGCGGCCGCCGGAGGTCTTCGGCCAGCCGCGCAGCCCGAGCTCCTCCAGCAGGGCGCGCAGCCCGTGCGCGGCGTGCACCGCGTCGTGGAAGTCGGTGCCGGGCTGCGGGTCGAGGTCGATCCGCAGCTCGTCCGGGTGCTCGGTGTCGCCGCGGCGCACCGGCCACGGGTGGAAGGTCAGACAGCCCAGGTTGGCCGCCCACAGCACCGCGGCGGGCTCGGTGGGGCAGATCTCGTCGGCACTGCGGCCGCTGGGGAAGGTGATCCGGGCCGTCGGCAGCCACTCCGGCAGGCCCTTCGGGGCGCGCTTCTGGTAGAAGAACTCGCCCTCGACGCCGTCGGGGAAGCGCTGCAGCGTCGTCGGCCGGTCGCGCAGCCCGCGCAGCACTCCGGGCGCGACCGCCAGGTAGTACTCGGCGACGTCCCGCTTGGTGAAGCCGCGCGCCGGATAGTAGACCTTGTCGGGGTTGGACAACCGGACTGCCCGGCCGTCCACCTCCAGTTCCACCGCTGTCGAGGCCATGCCCTCCACGCTAGGGCCTTGTCCGGCGATTCGCGTCGCATGGGCGCGGCGTCGGGCGCCCGGCCGGGCGTGCCGCCGTATCGGCCTCGTACTGGACGTACTCGGGCGATACGGCGGTACGTCCGGCCGGGATGACCGGGGTCGCGCGCGCGGCGGGAATCGCCGGACAAGGCCCTGAGCGGGGACCGGTATCCGGCGCGCGGGCCGCGGGCCGTGCGGCGACGATCGGACCATGGACCTTCCCGTGATGCCGCCCGTGCAGCCCATGCTCGCCAAGCCGGTGGCCGAGATCCCGCCGGGCATGCAGTACGAGGCCAAGTGGGACGGCTTCCGCGCGATCGTCTTCAAGGACGGCGACGAGGTGGAGATCGGCAGCCGCACCACCAAGACGCTCACCCGCTACTTCCCCGAGCTGGTGGAGGCCTTCCGCCGGGAGCTGCCGGACCGCTGCGTGGTGGACGGCGAGATCGTCATCGCCCGGGAGGGCCGGCTGCGCTTCGAGGAGCTGCTGGAGCGCATCCACCCCGCGGCCTCCCGGGTCCGCACCCTGGCCGAGCGCACCCCGGCCTCCTTCGTCGCCTTCGACCTGCTCGCCCTGGACGACACCGCCCTCGGCGACCGCCCGCTGAGCGAGCGGCGCAGCGCCCTGGAGGCCGCGCTCGCCGGGGCGTCGGCACCCGTCCACCTGGCCCTGGCCGTCACGGACCTCGACACCGCCCGCACCTGGTTCGCCCAGTACGAGGGCGCCGGCCTGGACGGCGTGGTCGCCAAGCCGCTCGACCAGCCGTACGCCGCGGGGGAGCGCACCCTGTTCAAGGTCAAGCACCAGCGGACGGCCGACTGTGTCCTGGCCGGCTACCGCGAGCACAAGAGCGGCCCGGTCGTCGGCTCGCTGCTGCTCGGTCTGTACGACGACGGCGGGCAGCTCCAGCACGTCGGTGTCTGCGCCTCCTTCCCGATGGCCCGCCGCCGCGAACTGGTCGAGGAACTCGCCCCGTTGCGGCTCGACGACCTCACCGGCCACCCCTGGGCGGCCTGGGCCGACGAGAGCGCCCAGGCCGCCTCCCGCCTCCCCGGCGCGGTCAGCCGCTGGACGGGCACCAAGGACCTCTCCTGGGTGCCGTTGCGGCCCGAGCGGGTGGTCGAGGTCGCGTACGACCACATGGAGGGCACCCGGTTCCGGCACACCACCCAGTTCCGCCACTGGCGCCCGGACCGCGAGCCGGCCAGTTGCACCTACGAGCAACTGGAGGAGCCGGTCTCGTACGACCTGGCGGACATCCTCCGCTGACCCTGTTCGCACCGGACGGCCGGAGGCTGTGGTGGGGAAGATCGCGCTGTTCATGGTGACGTCGCTGGACGGCTTCTACGAGGGGCCGGGCGGGGCCTTCGACTGGCCGCTGGTGGACGAGGAGTTCACCGAGTTCGGCCTGGCGCAGCTCGCTGCCACGGGCACCCTGCTGTTCGGCCGGGTCACCTACGAGGGCATGGCCGCCTACTGGCCGTCTCCGGCCGCGCAGCGGGACGACCCGGCGACGGCCGCGGTGATGAACGTGATCCTCAAGGTGGTGGTCTCCCGCACGCTGGAGCGCGCCGACCGGGCCGGCAGCCGGGTGGTGCGCAGCCTGGAGGAGGTCGCGGAGCTCCGGGCCGAACCGGGCCGCAGGATCGTGGTGTTCGGCAGCTCGGCGCTCTGCGTGGGCCTGCTGGAGCGCGGCCTGCTGGACGAGGTGCGGGTGATGGTCAACCCGGTCGTGCCAGGGCTTGTCTGACAATTCCCGCCGCGCGCGCGACGCCGGATCATCCCGGCCGGACGTGCCGCCGTATCGTCCGAGTACGTCCAGTACAAGGCCGATACGGCGGCACGCCCAGCCGGGCGCGAAGTGGGGGTACCTCCCAGCCCCCCAGGGGCTGGGGGAGCCGCGCGCCGGTGCGACGCGAATTGTCAGACAAGCCCTGGGCGGCGGGCGGTCGCTGTTCACCACCACGGGCGACCACGCCCGTCCGCTCCTTCCCGGACGCGCAGTGCACCAGCACCGGCCCCGCCCCGGGGGCCGCCAGCCGGCGCACCAGCGCCACCGCCGCAGGCCCCGCCTGCTCCGCCATCGCCGGGTAGAGCTCCGCCTGCTCGGCCGGCCACCGCTGCTCCCGGAAGACCGGCAGGTGGCAGTGGTCGACCGGCAGCCCGCGGCAGTCGTCCGGCCTGTCCCGCACCTCGGGAGCGCTGCGCAGGTCGACGACCGTCCGCACACCCAGCTCCGCCAGCCGCCGCGCCCCCGCCGGCAGCAGCCCGTCCAGTGCCCCGGAGCGGTAGAGCACCCCGCGCGGCAGCGCCCCGACACCCCCTGCATCCCGGAAGTTCCGAACCCCCGCCACCTCGACGAACACCGATCCGCCCCGCACCTCAGCCCTGGTCACGGCGCCCATTCTGCACAGGCCCCGGCCGGCTGCCGGACCCGGCCGGATCGCCAGGGGCTTGAGTCTCCAGCAGGGGAAGACGCCAAGGTTGGGGACATGAACGGCGACACGCGCTTCCCGGACGCGCTCCCCTCGGACGCGCCCTCCTCGGGCACGCTCTTCTCGATCGGCGACCTGGCCCGGCGGACGGGGCTGACGGTGAAGACCGTCAGGTTCTATTCCGACAGCGGGATCGTGCCGCCGACCGACCGCAGCCCGGCCGGCTACCGGCTGTACGACACGACCGCACTCGCGCGCCTGGACCTCGTCCGCACCCTTCGGGACCTGGGGCTCGACCTCGCCGCCGTCCGGCGGGTACTGGCCAGGGAGCTCTCGATGCCCGAGATCGCGGCCGCGCACGCCGACGCCCTGGAGGTGCAGATCCGCACCCTCAGGCTGCGGAAGGCGGTGCTGGGGGCAGTGGCCGCGTGGGGCTGGCTCTGTTCACATCGCAGAGCAGCGTTTCGACAGCAGTTCGGGAGGCAGTGCCCAGTCCGGATGCTCACGAGAACGGGCTCTGGCTCAACTTTTGTGGAGCACGGCCGCACCGGCCCGG
Source organism: Kitasatospora sp. NPDC051914 (assembly GCF_040680995.1). NCBI lineage: Bacteria > Bacillati > Actinomycetota > Actinomycetes > Kitasatosporales > Streptomycetaceae > Kitasatospora > Kitasatospora sp. NPDC051914. Next base: position 148 of record NZ_JBFAXX010000062.1, on the reverse strand, counting down.
CGCCATAGCGCCCAATGCCCTGGCCTGCGCGATTGGGCACCGGCACGAGACTGAACGGCCAGGCCTCGGAAGCCGACCACAGAAGTGGTGGGCGGGGCGAAAACGGGCGGGGGGCACCATCAGAGGTGGGGGGGGGGAGGGGCGGGGA
>NZ_JBFAXX010000061.1:0-49246 GCF_040680995.1 Kitasatospora sp. NPDC051914 | reverse complement strand
TCACCGCAGCGATCTGGCACAACCACAAGACCGGCCAGCCAACACTGCGGTCACTCACCGCCTACGACCACTGACCTTGGAATCAACCATCTAGGGCTTGTCCGTCACTTCCCGCCGGGCCCGCGCCGCCGGACGCGCAGGTCCGGGTACGTCCGCACCCCGTTCGCCGACACCTCCCTGCACCGGCTGCCGACCGAGGTCCCCGACGAGAGCGCCCTGCTGCTCGCCGACATCCTGCCGACCGCCTACGAGGCGGGCGTCCTACGAGGTGGGCGTCCGCAACGGCCGCGTCCGACCCGGCGACACCGTCGTCGGCGCCGGACCGATCGGCCTCGCCACGATCGTCACCGCCCGGCTCCACAGCCCCGGCCGGATCATCGCGATCGACCCGGACGAGGGCCGCCACGCCGCCTCCGGCCTGGTCACCCACCGCTTCGGCCCCGACGAGATGCAGGACGCCTGTGACGTCTTCGCCGACGCCGCCGACCACGCGGCCCTCAGGGTCGCCCCGTTCCGCACCTGACGTACCGGCACCCGACGGTTCGTAAGGACGTGGCAGCATCGAGCCGTGGTCACCTACGACGAACGGCTCTCCGTCCCGCTGCGCTGGTGGCTGGCCGCGCTCGCAGCCGCCGCCGGCTTCGCCGCCGCCCTGCTGCCGCTGGGCGAGGTCCCCGCCGCGTCCGGGGCCGCACTGCTGCTGGCGATGGTCGCGTGGGCGCTGCGCGGCTACGGCGTGGTGCGCATCCGGGTCTGCGACGGCGTGCTCGTCGCCGGCCCGATCGTGCTGCGGGCCGAGCACTTCGGCTGGATCGAGATCCTCGACGAGGCCGAGGCCCTCGCCTGGCGCACCCGGCGGGCGGGCCCGCGGGCGAGGCTGCTGATGCGCGGCTACCTGCCGCAGGCCGTCCGCATCGAGATCGCCGAACCCGCCCTGCTCAGCCCCTACGTCTACCTCTCCACCCGCCGCCCCGAAGCCCTGGCCGCCGCCCTCGCCGCCGCCCGCACCCACTACGGAGTCCGGGCCGCCGCCTGAGCCGTCCGACTGTCGTACCGCCCTGCGATGCTCCGACCGGTGAAGGGCAGGACAGCGCGGACGGGATCGGGAGCATGGGCACCTGGGACACGGGACACTTCGACAACGACAGCGCCGCGGACTTCGCCGGGGCCCTGGACGACGCACCGGCCGAGGCGCGCGAGAGCATGGTCCGGGCCGCACTCCTGCGCGCCGCCGACGAGACGGACCACCTGGACCACACCGAGGCCGTCGAAGCAGTGGCGTCCGCCGCCCTGGTCGCCGCGCGCTGCCCCGGCGGCGAGCCGGTCACCACCGCGTACGGCCCGGACGAACCCGTGCCGCTGACCGCGGTCGACGACCTGCGCGAACTCGCCGTGCAGGCCCTCGACCGCGTCCTCGCCGCCGAGTCCGAACTCGCCGACCTCTGGGACGAGGCGGTCGACGGACCCGCCTGGCGCCGCGGGATCGCGCGACTGCGGGCGGCACTGGACCCGCACCCCGCCCCGCCGCAGGACGCCCTGTTCGAACTGTGAGCCCGCATCGGCGTGCCCCGTCACCGGCAGGCCCGCCAGGCGGTGGTGAAGGCGGCCACGGTCGGGTGGCGGCGGGCCGGATCGGGGTCGGTCGCCCTGGCGATCACCTCGAGACGGGCGGCCCCGCCCCGCCAGGCGCGTTCCTCGTCGCCCGCGTCCAGCAGCAGCCGGGCGGCCCGGCCCAGGGTGAAGACGGTCGTCCTGGTGTCGATCACGGCGCCCCGCGAGCACTGCTCGGGGGCCAGGTAGCGGCGTGAGCCCGGCAGCCGGTCCCCGTCCAGGACGAACGGCCCCGGGCGGTACTCGTCCAGGTCGACCAGTCGCATCCGCCGGCCGGCGAAGTCGTACAGCATCGACCCGTCGTAGAGGTCCACGGCCACGAAGCCCGCGGCCTCGACCGCCAGGTGGGCGTCCAGCAGACGGTCCAGGGCCGCGAGGACCACCGGCAGCGGCAGTGCCCGGAAACGGGCGGTCGGGCTGCCCGGACCCGTCCGGTCGCCCGACCGCCCGTCCACCGGGTGGTACAGCACCTCGCCCGGGCACCACGGCAGCACCACTGCCGGCCGCCCGTCCGCCGTGAACCGGCGCACCTGCGGCACGATCGCCGGATGCCGCACCGCCCGGTGGAACGCCCAGCCGCGGAGCAGCGACCCGGCCGCGCCCTCCGTCCGCGCCGACTTGACGAACACCCGCTTCCCGGAGGGGAGTTCGACACCGTAGGAGACGCAGCCGGAGTCCTGTCCGCGGAAGGCGGCGAACACCGTGCCGACCGAGCCGAGCCGGCCTTCGAGGTCGGTGACGACCTCACCCGCGCGCGGGAAGCGGCGATCCGTCATCCGGCCATCCTGGCACCGCTCCACCCGCGGCCGGGCGGCTTTCCGGTCGGCCGGTGTTCAGGCCACGGGGTGTACACCTTCGGACGGGCCGGGACGGCCATGCCGTTGCCGAGGAAGTACACCGCCCTGGCGGCCGCGTCCATCAGGTCGGTGGAGCCGGTCAGCGGGGCGGAGTTGAGGCGGGTGGTGCCGCGGTACACGTTGAAGGCGGTGCCGTCCGGGTCGGTGGCCGGCCAGCGCCAGGAGACCAGGTTGCCGCTGCTGCCGTGCACCGGGACCACGCCGCGGTCGAGCTTCTCCACCTGCCGGCCGGAGGCGGCGGGGGCAGTCGTTGATTGCCTCTCGCCCCGCAGTTGCCGCCGCACGAAGGAAGGTTGCCGCACACTCCGTCCGGCGACTGACCCGCGCCCCCTGAAGTGACCCCGGGCGCCTTGAAGACAGCTCTTAGCGGCCCCGCGGGGCGTACATGATGACGGCCACTCCGGCCAGGCAGACCAGGGCGCCGACGACGTCGTACCGGTCGGGGCGGTAGCCGTCCACGGCCATGCCCCAGGCGAGGGAACCGGCGACGAAGACACCGCCGTAGGCCGCGAGGATGCGGCCGAAGTCCGCGTCGTCCTGGAGGGTCGCGACGAAGCCGTAAGCGCCCAGCGCCAGCACCCCGGCACCGATCCACGCCCAGCCGCGGTGCTCCCGGGCGCCCTGCCACACCAGCCAGGCACCACCGATCTCCAGCAGGGCGGCGAGCAGGAAGAGCAGGACGGAGCGCAGCACGGTCATGGCGACGACCCTATGCGTTCGCTGCCGGGCCACCGCCCCCACCGTCGGCCGGCGGGGGCGGTGCTGCCGTCAGACCGCCGCCGGCACCGTCCGCCGGTCCTTGAGGTGGACGCCGAGGGCCACCACCGCGGTCGCCGCCGCGAGCAGGCCGACCGCGGACGCCAGACTGCCGACCCCGGCCGCCGCTGCCCCACTGCCGTGCCGTCCGGTCGAACTGACTGCCCGTCGGCTGAATCACCGGTACGGAACCACCGCAACCGGACACGTCACATGGTGGATCGCCGCATGGGCGACCGGCCCGATGTGGGCGCCGAGCGTCACCCGCCGGTCGTGCCGGCCGACCACCAGCAGGTCGACGTCCCCGCTCACCGCCTCCACCACGGCGTGGGCCGCGCTGCCGGGTACGACGCTCGCCGTCACCTCGACGTCCGGGTACCTGGCCCGCCACGGCTCGATCGCCTCGGCGAGGGCCGTCTCCTCGGCGGAGGAGAGGTCGGCGGAGATCGCCGCGATCGCGTCGAAGGCCATGTACTCGCTGCCGGCCGGCGGCCCCGCCGCGTGCAGCACCCGCAAGGGGGCCTCTCGCTGCTGTGCCGCCCGGAACGCGAAGGAGATCACCTCCGCGCACGAGTGGCGCAGGTCCAGGGCGAGCGCCACCGCCCGCCGCCCCGACCCGGCAGAGCCGCCGGCGGGGTCGGCGGCAGCCTCCGGGGAAGCTCCCGCGGTGCGTACCAGAACGACCGGGCAGGCGGCGTGGGCCAGCACCTCCTGGCTGACCGAGCCCACCAGGAACCCGCGCAGCGTGCTCAGACCGCGCGAACCCAGCACCAGCACCGATGCCTTCTCGGCCGCGGCCGTCAGCACCGTCGCCGGCCTGTCCGGCACCAGGCGGGAGCCGACCGCCACGTCACCGGCCTCCGCCCGGACGGCGGACTCCTGCTCCGCGAGCTGCTGCCGGACCCAGTGGTCGGCGTCCTCGCCGCCGAGAACGTGGTGCTTCGGCCACGGCCACGCCTGGACGAGCTCCAGCGGCAGACCGCTCCGCCCCGCCTCGGCGGTGGCCCAGCGCAGCGCGGCGATGCTCTCGGCTGATCCGTCGTAGCCGACGACGATCGGTCCGTTCACGGGAGTCTCCGAGGAATAGTGGCTTGCCGGCCCCATGGCGGCGGCACGGGGCCGGGACTGCGGCGGGCGGCAGCCGGACAGGGCGTGCCGGTCCGAAGGCCGGCGCCTGCACGTGCGGCCACCATCGCACCAGCGCCGGACCGCTTCTGCCAGGGCCGTCCGGCCCTTGTGCACACCACTGCCGTACTGCTCACCACTTCCACCATCGCCCCGGGCCGCGCCGGGCGCCCGCGGACCGCACCGGGAACGTCCCGGAACACAGGTCGGACACGCCGCTCCGATGCCGCAACAGCCGTGGTGACAGGCCCTAGCCTGGCCAGGCCATGACGATCGCCATCGCCCTGTTCACCCAGGACCTCCGCCTCCACGACAACCCCGTCCTGCACGCAGCAGCCCGCACCGCCGACCAGGTGGTCCCGCTGTTCGTCCTCGACCCCGATGTCGGGACAGCGGGCTTCGCTTCCGCCAACCGCCTCGCGTTCCTCGCCGACTGCCTGGCCGACCTGGACGATTCGCTGCGCCGCATCGGCAGCCGGCTCGTGCTGCGCAGGGGCCGGGCCGTGGCGGAGACCGCAAGGCTCGCCGACGAGGTGCGCGCGGACGCGGTCCATGTGGCCGCAGGCGTCAGTGCGTTCGCCCGCAGCCGTGAGAGCGGCCTGCGCGAGCGCTTCGGCGACCGGCTGCACGTCCACGACGGCTCGCTCACCGCGATCCCGCCGGGCGCCGTCACACCCGCGGGCAAGGACCACTACGCGGTGTTCACCCCGTACTTCCGGGCCTGGCAGCAGACGTCACGCCGACCGCCGCACCGCGCCCCCCGCCGTCTGAGCACCCCCGGCGGGCTCGCCTGCGCCGCACTCCCGACCGCACGCGCCGACTCGCCCGGACTGCCGCCCGGCGGCGAGACCGAGGCCCGGCGGCGGTGGCAGGCCTGGGACGTCGGCCGCTACGAGGAGGTGCACGACGACCTCGCAGCAGACGGCACGTCACGGCTCTCGCCCTACCTGCACTTCGGCTGCCTCTCCGCGACCGAGCTGATCGACCTCGCCGAGCGCCACGGCGGGCCCGGCGCCGAGGCCTTCGTCCGGCAGCTCGTCTGGCGGGACTTCCACCACCAGGTGCTCGCCGCCGGACCCCGGGCCGCCTGGCAGGACTACCGCACCAAGGACGACCGGTGGCGCGCGGACTCCCGCGAGGCCGAGGCCTGGCGGCAGGGCCGCACCGGGTACCCGGTGGTCGACGCCGGCATGCGCCAACTCGCGCACGAGGGCTGGATGCACAACCGCGCCCGGCTGCTCACCGCCTCCTTCCTGACCAAGACGCTCTACCAGGACTGGCGTACCGGCGCCCGGCACTTCCTCGACCTCCTGGTGGACGGCGACATCGCGAACAACCAGCTCAACTGGCAGTGGGTGGCCGGCACCGGGACGGACACCCGGCCCAACCGCGTCCTCAACCCGCTCACCCAGGCCGACCGGCTGGACCCGGACGGCGCGTACGTCCGCACGTGGGTCCCCGAGTTGGCCCACATCCCGGGCCGGGCGATCCACCGTCCCTGGCTGCTCGACCGGCCGCCCGCGGACTACCCGGAACCGCTGGTCGAACCCGGCGAGGTCGCTGCCCGCCTCCGCCGCGGCCGCGGCCTGGACTGACCGGCCCCGCCCGGGTCGGGCCGGCGCCCCCGCAAGCTGCCCCGTGTGGCGGTCTTCGGACGGGGCAGGCGGCACCGAGGCGTGGGCCGCTCCGGCCCGGGCCGGAGCGAAACGGAGGCCGAGCATGGCCGAGCCAGTGACGCCCACGGGACGGCCCGCCCGCCCGCAGGGCGAGACCATCAGAACGAACGTGCCCGCCCGACTGGACAGACTGCCCTGGTCGCGCTGGCACTGGCGCATCGTCATCGGCCTCGGAACGGTCTGGATCCTGGACGGTCTCGAGGTCACCGTCGTCGGCAACATCGCGGCCAGGCTCGCCGAGTCGGGCAGTGGCATCAGCATCAGCACCGCCCAGGTCACCACGGTGGCGGCGGCACTGTACGTGGCGGGTGCCTGCTCCGGAGCGCTGTTCTTCGGCTGGCTCACCGACCGCCTCGGCCGCAAGAAGCTCTTCATGGTGACGCTGGCCGTCTACCTGGCGGCCACCGCCGTCACGGCCCTGTCGTGGACGGCGTGGTTCTTCTTCGTCTGCCGGTTCTTCACCGGATTCGGCATAGGCGGCGAGTACGCGGCGATCAACTCCGCGATCGACGAGCTGATACCCGCCCGGGTCCGCGGCCGGATCGACCTGATCATCAACGGCAGCTTCTGGATCGGCGCCGCGATCGGCGCGTTCGCCTCGATCGCCCTGCTGAACACCACCCTGTTCGCCACGGACGCCGGCTGGCGGCTCGCCTTCGCCCTCGGCGTCGTCCTCGGCCTGGCCATCCTGCTGGTGCGCCGTCACGTTCCGGAGAGTCCACGCTGGCTCTTCACCCACGGCCGCGCCGAGGAGGCGGAACGCCTGGTCGACGACGTGGAACGCACGGTGGCGGGAGAGACCGGGAAGGAACTCCCGCCGGCCACCGAGGAGATCACCGTCCGGCCGCGGGGCCCGCTCGGCTTCGTCACCATCGCCCGCACGGTGACCTCCGCCCATCCCGAGCGCACCGGGCTGGGTCTCGCCCTCTTCGTGGGCCAGGCCTTCCTCTACAACTCGGTCACCTTCGGCTACGCGGTGATCCTCACGACCTTCTTCGAAGTCCCCGACGGCAGCACCGGCTACTACTTCGCCGTGATCGCGGTCGGGAACTTCCTCGGCCCGCTCCTGCTCGGCCACCTCTTCGACTCGGTGGGCCGCAAGCCCATGATCACGGGCACCTACATCGGGTCGGGTGTGCTGCTGTTCGGCACGGCCTGGCTGTTCCAGCAGGGAGCCCTCAACGCCACGACCATGACGGCGTGCTGGACGGCCGTCCTGTTCCTCGCCTCGGCAGGTGCCAGCGCCGCCTACCTGACCGTCAGCGAGATCTTCCCGCTGGAGACCCGGGCAATGTGCATCGCCTTCTTCTACGCGGCGGGTACCGCCATCGGCGGCATCACCGGACCGCTCCTCTTCAACGGCCTGGTCAGCAGCGGCAAGCCCGCCGACACCACACTCGCCTTCTGCATCGGCGCCTCGTTGATGGTGATCGCCGGGTCGGTCGAGGCGGCGATCGGCGTCCGCGCCGAACGCCGCAGCCTGGAGTCGCTGGCCGCACCGCTCAGCCAGGTCGAGGCCCCGGGGGCAACCAGGCCGGGGACCGTCCCGGAGGGAAGGGCCTGACGGTACCGGAGGGCCGGACACGTGTTCACGTCGGACGATGCTGGGCACACGCGCTGTCGGAGGTGTTTTCCATGGTCGCACTGCTTCTCGTACTTCTGCTGATCCTCATCCTGTTCGGTGCCGGATTCGCGGTGAACCTGCTCTGGTGGGTCGCGCTCGCGCTGCTGGTGCTCTGGGTGGTCGGCTTCTTCGCCCGCAGCGGATCGGGCGGTCGCTGGTACCGCTGGTAGCCGACCGGTGATTGCCGATCGGCGATCCACGGCGGAACGACCGCTCCTGCGAGAGCGGTGGACGCACGGAGCGCGGGGCTGCCGGCCGATCCGGCAGCCCCGACCCGTGCCGGGTGACCGAGGACGCACCGGATCGGGGGAGGCGGGCGGAGAGCCCGACCGGTGCGCCGACATCGACGGGGTGAACGCATGGCGAAGGGTTCGGGGTCCGCTCGGCGCGGTACTGCGGCGGGTCCGGCTGCGCCGCCGGAGGCCGCACAGCCGGCCGAGCGCCGCCGGTGCTACTCCGGCATGGCCGGGGACGTCCGCGCGGGCCGGGACTTCACCACCCGGGTGCTGGACGAGTGGGGGCGTCCTGGAGGGGAGGCCCTGCGTGCGGACATGCTGCTGGTGGTCTCCGAACTCCTTTCGAACGCCCTGGTGCACGCCGACGGCCCCGTCGAGCTGACGCTGCTGCGGGACGGCCCGATCGCCCGGGTCGAGGTCTTCGACACCGGGGACGGCCGTCCCGAACCGCGGAACCCGACCGACGCGGCCCACCCCGGCGGTCGCGGCCTGCACATCGTCGGACGGCTGAGCGCCGACTGGGGGGTCGTCGGCCACGACCGCGGCAAGACGGTCTGGGCCGAGCTGGACCTTCCTGCCTGAGGCGGCAGGCCTTGCATCGGTCTCCCGATCCCGGGCATACGCGCCCCAAAGACCCTTCCGGAGGGAGACGGCCCCATGCTTGCCCTCGGACTCCTGCTGCTGGCGGTGACCGGCGCGTTCACCGGACTGCTGATCGCCCAGAACCTCGACGGCGGGCCGACCTACACGGTGACCATGTTCGGCAACGACCTCGCCACCATGAACAGTCTTGCGATCTTCCTCGCGGGAATCGCGCTGACGCTGCTCTTCGTCCTCGGCTGCCTGATGGTGCTCGTCGGCCGCCGCCGTTCCGCCGAGCTGCGGGCGGCCCGTCGGGCCGGCACCGTCACCGCCGGGCGTCCCGTCCCGGCGTCCACGACGGCCGGCCACGAACCGTACCCCGAGACGGCCGGCCTCCAGCCGTACGCCGACCGGGCGCCGGTCGGCGGAATGACGGGCGCTGCCGACACCCGCGTGGCGGACACCGCCGGCGCACCTGCGCAGGCGCCGGAAGCCCGACAGGACACGGCGTACGAGGATCCGGCGCAGCAACGGACGGAGGCGGGCTGGCAAAGCTCGCCGGAGCGCCGCCGGGATCCCGGCCACTGACACCGACCCCGCGCGGGATCGGGCAGACACACACACCCGGCGCGCCGCCCGCCCGTTGTCCGGCGCGCCGGTTCCCGGAGGGAGCACGCCATGCCGGCCGCAGCCCTGTTCGACGTCGACGGCACGCTGCTCGACACCAGCTACCTGCACACCCTGGCCTGGTCGGAGGCGCTCGCCCAGTTCGGCCTGACGCCGCCGATGTCGCGCGTCCACGGCGCCATCGGCATGGCCGGCACCGAACTGCTCGAGCACGTGCTCGGTCCCGGCCGGGACCGCGACCTGGACTCCGACATCAGTGCGGCCCACCAGGCGCTGTACGCCAGGTTCTGGCCGGGGCTGCGGGCCTTCGACAGGGCGGGCGAGCTCCTGCGGGAGGTGGCGGCACGGGGGCGCCGGGTGGTGCTGGCCAGTTCGGCGTCCGGCCGCGACCTGGAGGCGATGCGGCGGGTCCTGGACGCCGAGGACGTCCTCTGGGCGGCCACCAACGCCGACGACGTCGAGACGAGCAAGCCGGCGCCGGACCTGGTGCACGCCGCCCTGGAGCGGTCCGAGGCAGGGCCGGGCGAGGCCCTGTTCGTGGGCGACACCCGCTGGGACGTCCAGGCCGCGGCCGCGGCGGGCGTGCCGTGCATCGGCGTGACCTGCGGCGGCATCGGCGAGTGCGATCTGCGCGCCGCCGGCGCACTGGAGGTCCACGCGGATCCCGCCGCCCTCCTCGCCGCCCTCGACGACAGCGCACTCGGCCGGGCCTGACCGTCCTGAACGGTCAGTGGCCGCGGTGGAGGCGCTGACCGAGGCGGCACGCCAGCCACAGCACCACACCCGCGGCGGTCGCGCCGAACACCGCCCAGGCCGCCACCGCGGCCGCCGGTGCCCCCGCGGTGAACAGGCCGAACGCACAGAGCGCGAGCAGCACCAGCGCACCGACCGGCAGCCGGCGCAGGAGTCGCCGCAGCCCGTTGAGACGGCCGAGCCGCATGGTGCGCAGGCGCAGCTCCAGGTCGGCGTCCTGGCCGAGTCCGAGTTCGATCTGGCGGAGAATCCGCTGCTCACGCCAGGAGAGGCTGGGGCCGTCCGCCGCCGTCACCTCCGTTCGCGGTCCCGGGCGGCGGCCTGTCGGCAGGCCGTGCGGCCGGTGCATCGCGGGCTCCAACCGTTCCCGCCGCCGGACCGGCCGAATGCGGCCCGTTCGGCGGTCGGGAGGGCCCGTGGTCGGCGGATGCCCGGATCCCGGCCGGTTCGAAACACGGCGCGCCGAGCCGTACCGCCGACACGTGTCGCGTGGTCACGGGCTGCGGGCGGCTGTCACCGTCGCCCGGTGCGGGGGGTGCCGGTCAGGGCGGCAACCACCGCCAGGACGCCCAGCACGGCCGCCGCCCACAGGGCACCCGACACCCACAGCGCCACCCCGGCCGCCGGATGCTGCAGGGCGGCCGCCAGGAGCGCGCCGGACACCGCGACCGCCGACGCCGACAGCATCGGCCGCCGCCCGGCCACGGCCTCGCACAGCCGCACGCGGACGGCCGGCCGGACACTGCGGGCCGCAGCAGCGGCACCGCCCGTGGAGTCCGGGGGGCCGGGGTCGGGCAGCGGGGCGGGCCCGGGATCGGGATCCGGCGGGCGCGGTACGGGATCGCCGTCCGGGTGGGGGTGGGGAGCCGGACCCGGCCGCGGCGGGTGGGTGTCGGGATCGGAGGGGACGGGCACGGTCATGGCGTTCTCATCGCCCCTCGGCGCCGAGCGCGCTCGGGTTGTTCCTCGTCATCGTCGCCGTCCTCCCGGGCCGGCCACCGGCCCGCTGCCGGCGGCCCGGGCTGCGCCTACCCGGCCTGCCCGTCCGGACACGGCGGACGCACTTTAATACGGAAGGGTTGATTCCGGTTGTGGCGGGGTAGAACCACCAGACGGAGGATTCGGGCCGACGCCCCCTCCGCCCCGGCGGCCCCCGAGCCGCCCGGATTTCTCGGCACCTCGACGTGCCGGGGCTCCGACGCCTGAAGACACCGGGCGGGCGGACGCCCCATTCCCGCACCGCGCTGCCCCGTGCGCGCGTCGTGCGGTCTCCCCCGCCCCGCGGAGATGACCCCGTGTCCGCTCCAGTCGCACCCACGACCACCGCTGTACCCACCCGAGCCACCTCCACCACCAACGCCACGGCCACAGCCCTCGAGCCCCGCCCGACCCAGCAGGAGATGCGGGCCATGGGCAAGACCGAGGCGCGGGCCCTGAGCGATGCGCTGTTCCAGCGCCTGGCCGGCCTCGAACCCGGCACCCACGCGTACAGCTACGTCCGCGGCACCATCATCGAGCTCAACATGCCGCTCGTCCGCTTCGTGGCCGCCGGCTTCCGCCACCGCGCCGCCGACATGGACGACATCCTCCAGGTCGGAACGGTCGGTCTGATCAAGGCCGTCGACGGCTTCGACCACGAGCGCGGCGTCGAGTTCGTCACCTACGCCATCCCGACCATCGCCGGCGAGGTCAAGCGGTTCTTCCGCGACACCACCTGGCCGGTGCGGGTGCCCCGCAGCCTCCAGGAGCTCTACCTGACCGTGGCGCGCTCCTCCGACCGGCTGGAGCAGGACCTCGGTCGGCAGCCCACCCCGCAGGAGCTCGCCGAGGAGCTCGGCCTCGCCCCCGACCAGGTCTCCGCAGGCCTCACCGCGGGCCGGGCCTACCGCTCGGACTCACTGGACGCACTGCGCGAGGACAGCCCCGACGAGGCCGGCAGCTCCCTGCTGGACCGGCTCGGCACCTGCGACCCCGACCTCGACCTGGTCGACTTCCGCGAGTCCGTCCGGCCGCTCCTCAACGAGCTGCCGGAACGGGAGCGGACGGTGCTGCTGCTGCGGTTCTGGGGCAACCACACCCAGTCGGAGATCGCCGCGCGGATCGGTGTCTCGCAGATGCACGTCTCCCGCATCCTCGGCGCCACCCTGGGGCTGCTGCGCGAACGCCTGGAGGACCGCGAGGCCGACGCCGCCTCGTGACCCGGGCCGACGCCCTGTGACCCGGGCCGACGCCCTGTGACCGAGGCCCGGCACCGGTCGGTGACCCGACCGTCGGTGCCGCGGCCGGGCGGACCCGCGGAGCTACGCTGAATCCGTGGCAGGCCGCGAAGAACCCCGCCCCGCGGTGCCGCCCGGCCCGGGACCCGAGCGGGCCGACGCGGACGCCGAGCGGTCGGTGCTGCACGCCACCGTGGACCGGCTCCGGGCCGAGGTCGAGGGCCTGCAGACGGCCATGCGGACCCGGGCGGTCATCGAGCAGGCCAAGGGGCTGCTGGCCGAACGCCACGGCTGCACCCCCGACCAGGCCTTCGACCGCCTCGTCCGGCTCTCCCAGGACCGCAACCGCAAGCTGGTCGACATCGCCGCCGACCTGATCGGCAGCGTCGCACCCCTGGCGTCGGACCCCGCCGTCCCCGTTCCCGCACCGCCCGCGCCCGACGCGGAGACCGGGACCGACGGCCCCGAGGCCCCGGCGCCCACGCCCCCCGCACCGGGCCGGCCCGCCCAGGGCCTCGCCGCCCGCTACCACCTCGCCGCCGCCGCCCTCGCCTCGGTCGACAGCGCCGACGACCTCGCCCGGCTGCTCCACGAGACCGCCCTCGCCCCGCTGGGCGTCTCCGCCGCCGTCCTCGCCCTGCTCGAACCCGACGGCGCGCTGCGCCTGGTCGCCAGCCACGGCGTCCCGGCGCGCCGGCTCAGCCAGTGGCAGCGCATCCCGCCGCTGACCACCCTCCCGCTCACCGAGGCGGCGCAGCTCGGCACCCCCGTGTGGGTCGCCGACCGGACGGACTTCGCCGCCCGCTACCCCGACGTGACCGGCGAGGACCTCGTCCCGGGGCGCACCGTCTGCGCGCTGCCGCTGCGCACCGGCGGCCGGGTGATCGGCGCGATGAAGCTGGGCTGGGCCGAGAGCTACCGGCCCGAGCCGGAGGCCGAGCGGTACCTCGCGGCGATCGCCGCGCTGTGCGCCGCCGAACTGCTCAGGGTCGGCGCCCGCGGCGCCGCCGGGGGCATCACCCGGACGGCGCCGGTCGCCGAACCCTGGTTCCGTGCCGTCCTCGACGCACTGCTCGACCCGGTGCTGATCCTCGGGGCCGTCCGGGAGGATGACGGCCGGGTCTGTGACCTGCGGGTCGAGTACGCCAACGCGGCCACCGTCGACCCGGCCGGCCGGACCGCCGAGGCCGTGGTGGGCCGCCGCCTCACCGAGCTCTACCCGGGCATGGTGGTCTCCGGCACCTTCGGCCGGCTGCTGGAGGTGGCCGACACCGGCGTGCCGTACGAGGGCGACGCCGAGCAGTTCGAGGAGGTCGTGGACGGCGCCGTCCGGTCGTCCGCGATGACCCTGCACGCCACGCCGTTCCTGGACGGCGTCCTGGTCAGCTGGCGTGCCCACGGCGACCAGGAACGGCGGGACGCCCAGCTCGCCCAGGCGCAGCGGCTGGCCCGGCTCGGCACCTGGAGCTGGGAGCCGGGCGCCGCGCGCCTCACCTGCTCGCCCGAGGTGCCCAGGCTGCTGGGCCTGCCGGACGACGGCAGCGGCTGGATCGGCATCGCCCGGGCGCTGGCCGCCGTCGCGCCCGGCGACCGCGAGGAGGTACGGGCGGCCGCCGGGCGGGTGCTCGCCGGGACCGCCGACACCACCCTGGAGTTCCGGGTCGGCCGCGAGGGCAGCACCCGGAGCCTGCGGGTGCTGGCCACCGCGGTCCGCGGCGTCGCGGGCGCCGACGTGGTCGCCGTGCGCGGCGTCGTCCAGGACGTCACCGACCGGCGCCGCACCGAGCAGGCCCTGGCCGGGACCCGCAACCGGCTCGCCGAGCAGCGCCGCCGCACCGAGACCGAGCACCGGGCCGTGGTGGCCCTCCAGCGCGCCCTGATGGACGCCCCGGCGGGACCGCCCGTACCCGGGCTGCACACCGCCGCCCGCTACCTGCCGGCCGGCCGCGGCAACAAGGTCGGCGGCGACTGGTGGGACGTCCTCGCGCTGCCCGACGGCGCCGTCCTCGTCGTCGTCGGCGACGTCTCCGGCCACGGGCTGCGCGCCGCCGCCGGCATGGCCAACCTGCGGCACGCACTGCGCGGCCTCGCCCACACCGGCGCCCCGCCCGAGGAGCTCCTCGGCCGCCTCAACCGGATGCTCTGCCACGAGCGCGGCGACTACATCGCCACCGCCGTCTGCGGCCGCCTCGACCCGGCCACCCGCACGCTCGCCTGGGCCCGGGCCGGCCACCTGCCCCCCGTCGTCACCCGCGGCGGATCCGCCCGGCTGCTGGAGATGCCCGAGGGCATGCTGCTCGGCGCCGTACCGAGGGCGGTCTACCGCCCCGCCGAGATCCGCCTCGACCCCGACGACACCCTGCTGCTCTACACCGACGGGCTGGTGGAACGCCGCGGCGACGACCTCGGACGCGGTGTCCACCGCCTGGTCGACGCCCTGCGCGACTACCGCGCCACCGACATCGAGGGCTGCCTCGACCACGTCCTGCGCCGCCTCGGCGCCCCCAACCCGCTCGACGACACCTGCCTGGTGGGCCTCCGCCTCGGCTGACCGCACCGGCGCGCCGTCCGCAGGTGGGCTGCCGTGCGGTGTCAGCCGGTGAGGGTGCGGTAGACCTGTTCCAGCCGGTCGGCGACGCGTGGCCAGGCGTGGCGGGCGCGGGCGCGGTCGGTGCCGGCGATGCCCAGGGCCTGGCAGCGGGCCGGGTCGGCGAGCAGGAGGCCGACGGCCCGGCCCAGCGGCCGGGGTGCGGCGGTGGGCAGGAGCACTCCGGTGACCCCGTCCACCACCAGGTCGTGCACGGTGCCGCCGTCGACCGCCACCACCGGCACGCCGCAGGCCATCGCCTCCAGTACGGACTGCCCGGACGCGGTGGCCGGCCGGGCGGTGACCAGCAGGGTGGCGGCCCGCAGCAGACCGGGCACCTCCCCGTGCGGCACCTCCGGCAGCCGGCGGACGGGGCCCTCGGAGGGCTCGGCATCGCCGCCCACGACGGTCAGCAGGGCGCCCGGCAGGTCCGCGACCGCCCTGGTCACCGTGTCCACGCCGGTACGGGAGCGGCCGCCGTCCAGGCAGAGCAGCTGCGGCGGGCCGGGCGGCGGGTAGCTGTCGGCGGGGGAGAAGAGGCCGGTGTCGACGCCCAACGGCACCGTCCGGACCCGGCGGCGGTCCGCGCCGAAGCCGACCAGCAGCTCCGCCTCGGCCGCGGAGTGGGCGAGCAGGAGGTCCGCCCGGCGGGCGACCGCGCACCGCAGCCGGTGCACCCGGCCGGCGGAGGCGGCGGGCAGCGGATCGCCGCCGTGCAGGGCGCCGGCCCGCTCGTGCACGATCGGCGGCCCGGCGGCGGGTCCGGCCGCCGCGGCGGCCAGTGCGGCGAGGGCGGCGTCGAGCCCGCAGGTGTGCACCACGGACGGCGGGTCCGCCTCCCAGTGGCGGGCCAGCTGATCGGCCAGTGCCGACACGCACTCCAGTGCGTCGTCCGCGGCGAGCGGCCGGGCCGGGCCGACGGGCAGGGCGTGGGTGGCGGGCTGCGGGCCGTCGGCGTCGGCGCCCGGCGGTCCGTGCCGGTCCGTGCCGGTCCCGTCCGCGCGGGCGAACAGCGAGACCCGGTGTCCGGCGGCCGCCAGCGACCGGCCGGGCTCGGCGGCGCCGCCGCCGGGCGGCCAGGGGCCCCGGCCCTCCCCGATCACGACGGCGACGTACATGGGCGGCTCCCGTGGTTCGGCCGGAACCCGGAACGGCTCGACGGGACGGGCGCGGCCGGCATGTCCGGAACGGCCCGACGGTGCCGGGCCGGTCGGGACGCTCGGCGTCTGGCCCGCAGCGGGCCGCCCAAACGTCCTGTGGACCGGACCTCGGGCCAGCGGGGGATTCGCCGGACGCCGACCTATGGTGGAGGGAGCACCCCCGAGGACGGGAGCCGGGCCATGGACGCTGACACCGAGGCGGTCGGCGGGCCTGCGGGCGCCGCGCAGCTGACCGTCTCCGTGGACCGCACGGCCGACCGCCGGGTGCTCCGGCTGGTCGGCGAGCTGGACCACGACAGCGCCGGGCCGTTCCGCGAGGCGCTCGACACCGCCGTCGCCGAGCCGCCGCCGCTGGTGGTCGTGGACTGCTCCGGCCTGTCGTTCTGCGACTCCACCGGCCTGAACCTGCTGCTGCGGGCCCGCCTGGCGGCCCTGTCGAACGGCGGCGAGGTCGTCCTGGCCGGGCCGACCCCGATGGTGCAGCGGATGCTGGAGATCACCGGCGCGGGGGAGATCTTCGGGGTCTTCGGGACCGCCGCGGAGGCCGGGCCGGGACGGGGCGGCGGTCCATGACCGGGCCGGCCGCCCCCGCGGAGCAGGTCCGCAGGCTGGCCCTGTACGAGTCCCGCGGTGCGGTGCAGCACTGCCGGGACTTCACCCGCAAGGCCCTGTACGACTGGGGGTGGCTGCCCGCGCCGGACGGCGAACGCCGTGCCGTCGCCGAGGACGTGCTGCTGATGGTCAGCGAACTGGTCACCAATGCCTGCCTGCACGCCGGCGGGCCCCGGGAGCTGGTGCTGCACCGCATCGGGGACGGGCTGCGGGTCGAGGTCTCCGACGACAGCCGGGAACTGCCGGTGCTGCAGACCGACCGCCCCCGCTCCGCGCCGGGCGGCCACGGCCTGCGGGTGGTCGACCGCCTCGCCGCGGCCTGGGGCAGCGTGCCGCGCCAGCCGGGCAAGACCGTCTGGCTGGAGGTCGAGGCCCCCGCCTGGGACTGAGCCGTCCGGTGCACGCCCCGACCGCCCGGACGGTCGGGGCGTGTGGCCGGCGGGCGCCCGGGTAGGCGCCGGGCATGGATGCATCCGATGCGTTCGACCGGCGGTCGGACCACGACCTTCCGGAGCTGTGCGACGTGTGCGGCGCCGTCCTGGAGAACGGCGAGGAGTTGTACGCCCTCGTGCCGGACTCCTCGGCGGTGCACGCCTTCGAACCGGACTTCGACGGGAAGCGGGTCCTGACCGCCTGCGGCGTCGACCACCTGGCGGAGATCGTCGACCAGTACCGGCGCCGCCCGTTCGTACCGGAGGAGCAGTGGGCGGGGAAGATCTGCCGCGCACTGGAGCAGACCGGGGAGCCGCTCACCCTGGACGAACTGGCGGCGATCAGCGGCCTGTCGCAGGAGCAGGTGGACCGCGGCGTCGACTGGCACAACACGCGCGTCCGTGCGCTGCAGCACCGCTGGGACGGTCCGGCCCGGTGAGCCCGGAAAGGCCCGCGGCCCACTGCCGGGCCGGGAGCCGGAGCGCGGGCCGCAGCGGCCCCGGCGGTGGCAGAGTGGACTTCAGAGACATCCGCAGAGCCATCCGTCCGCAGCCGCCGCACCACGCCGAGGGCGAGGATGAACAAGCCCCTTCCGCCCGGTCCCCGTGACCCGTCCGGCCGTCACGACGGGGCAGCGCCCGACCGGTCCGCAGGCGTCCGGCCGGGCTCCGACGCCCGCGCGCCCGGCCCGCCCGCCACCCCCGGAGCCCCGGAAGCCCCCGGGGCGCGGGACACCGCGCTGTCCGAGGACGGCCTGCGCGGCCTGCTCGCCGGGCTCACCGCCGTCCGGGACGGCGACTTCGGCACCCGCCTCGAGGAGGGCGGGCCGGGCCTGCTCGGCGAGATCGCCGAAGTGTTCAACGGCATGGCCGGCCAGCTGTCCCGGGTCACCGACGAGGTGACCCGGGTCGCGCGGGAGGTCGGCAGCGACGGCCGGCTCGGCGGCCAGGCCGAGGTCGCGGGCGTCTCCGGCAGCTGGCGCGAACTCACCGACTCCGTCAACGCGATGGCCGGCAACCTCACCACGCAGGTCCGCAACATCGCCCAGGTCACCACCGCCGTCGCCCAGGGGGACCTGACGCAGAAGATCGAGGTGGACGCACGGGGCGAGATCCTCGAACTGAAGAACACCGTGAACACCATGGTCGACCGGCTGTCGGCGTTCGCGGGCGAGGTGACCCGGGTGGCGCGCGAGGTGGGCACGGAGGGCCGGCTCGGCGGTCAGGCCACCGTGCGGGACGTCTCCGGCACCTGGCGGGACCTGACCGACTCGGTGAACTTCATGGCCGGCAACCTCACCACCCAGGTCCGCTCCATCGCCGAGGTCGCCACCGCCGTCGCCCGCGGCGACCTCACCCAGAAGATCCGGATCGACGCCCGCGGCGAGATCCTCGAACTCAAGGAGACCATCAACACGATGGTCGACCAGCTGTCCGCGTTCGCCGACGAGGTCACCCGGGTCGCCCGCGCCGTCGGCACCGAGGGCAGCCTCGGCGGACAGGCCACCGTCCGCGGCGTCTCCGGCACCTGGAAGGACCTCACCGACAACGTCAACGTGATGGCCTCCAACCTGACCGACCAGGTCCGCTCGATCGCCCAGGTCGCGGCCGCCGTCGCCAAGGGCGACCTGTCGCAGCGGATCACCGTCGCCGCCCGCGGCGAGGTCGCCGGCCTCGCCGACGCCATCAACACCATGGTCGACACGCTGTCCGCGTTCGCCGACGAGGTCACCCGGGTCGCCCGCGAGGTCGGCACCGAGGGCATCCTCGGCGGCCAGGCCACCGTGCCCAACGTCGCCGGTACCTGGAAGGACCTCACCGACAACGTCAACTCGATGGCGAACAACCTGACCAACCAGGTCCGCAACATCGCCCAGGTCACCACCGCCGTCGCCCGCGGCGAACTCAACCGCAAGATCGACGTCGACGCCCGCGGCGAGATCCTCGAACTCAAGACCACCATCAACACCATGGTCGACCAGCTGTCCTCCTTCGCCGCCGAGGTCACCCGGGTCGCCCGCGAGGTCGGCAGCGAGGGCCGGCTCGGCGGCCAGGCGGAGGTCGAGGGCGTCTCCGGCACCTGGAAGCGCCTCACCGAGAACGTCAACGAACTCGCCGGCAACCTCACCCGGCAGGTCCGCGCGATCGCCGAGGTCACCGGCGCCGTCGCCGAGGGCGACCTCACCCGCTCCATCAGCGTCGACGCCTCCGGCGAGGTCGCCGACCTGAAGGACAACATCAACTCCATGGTGGAGTCCCTGCGCCAGACCACCCGCGCCAACCAGGAACAGGACTGGCTCAAGACCAACCTCGCCGCGCTCACCGGCCTCATCCAGGGCCACCGCGACCTCACCGCCGTCGCCGACCTCATCATGAACGAGCTGACCCCGCTGGTCGACGCCCAGTACGGCGCCTTCTACCTCGCCGAGGACACCCCCGGCGGCACCCAACTCGCCCTCGTCAGCTCCTACGGACGCCCGGCCGGCGACCGCCCCGCCCGCCTCGCCCTCGGCGAGTCCCTGGTCGGCCAGGCCGGACTCGCCCGCCGCACCATCGCCGTCGGCGACCTCCCGGACGGCTACGCCGCCATCTCCTCCAGCCTCGGCAGCGCCCCGCCGCGCGAACTCGTCGTCCTGCCCGTCGTCGTCGAGGACCAACTGCTCGCCGTCGTCGAGATCGCCTCCCTGCACCCCTTCGCCGACGTCCACCGCGACTTCCTCGGCCGCTTCGCCGACGCCGTCGGCGCCAACATCTCCATGCTGCTCGCCAACGCCCGCACCGACGAACTCCTCGAGGAGTCCCAGCGCCTGACGGCCGAACTCCGCGCCCGCTCCGAGGAACTCCAGAACGGCCAGCAGGAACTCCGCAGCTCCAACGCCGAACTCGAGGACAAGGCCGACCTGCTCGCCGCCCAGAACCGCGACATCGAGGCCAAGAACCTGGAGATCGAACAGGCCCGCCGCGAACTCGAGGAACGCGCCCGCCAGCTCGCCCGCACCTCCATGTACAAGTCCGAGTTCCTCGCCAACATGAGCCACGAGCTGCGCACCCCGCTCAACAGCCTGCTCATCCTCGCCCAGCTGCTCTCCCAGAACCCGGCCGGCAACCTGACGGCCAAACAGGTCGAGTACGCGGAGATCATCCACTCCGCGGGCTCCGACCTGCTCCAGCTGATCAACGACATCCTCGACCTGTCCAAGGTCGAGGCCGGGAAGATGGACATCCACGTCGAACGGTTCCCGCTGCGCGAACTCCTCGACTACGTCGAGTCCACCTTCCGGCCGCTCGCCGGGCAGAAGCGCCTCGACTTCCGGGTCGTCACCGCCCCCGGCACCCCCGACGTCCTGCTCACCGACCAGGCCAGGCTGCGCCAGATCCTGCGCAACCTGCTCTCCAACGCCGTCAAGTTCACCGACTCCGGACGCGTCGAACTGCGCATCGGGGCCTCCACCGCCGAGGAGTCCGACGCCGATTCCGGCGTCCCGCCCGGCGGCCTCGCGCTCCGGGTCACCGACACCGGCATCGGCATCGCCGAACAGCACCTCGAATCGATCTTCGGCGCCTTCCAGCAGGCCGACGGCACCACCAGCCGCCGCTACGGAGGCACCGGACTCGGACTCTCCATCAGCCGCGAACTCGCCCACCTCCTCGGCGGCACCATCACCTCCCGCAGCACCCTCGGCGAAGGCAGTTGCTTCACCCTGCACCTCCCCGCCACCGTCGGGGTCGGCCCGGTCCGGCCCGCCGCCCCGGCCCACCCGGCCCGCCTCCTCGTCGTCGAGGCCGACCCGCCCGGCCTGCTCACCGCCGTCGCCGCCAGCGCCGCCGCCCACCGGGACCCGCCCGCCGAACTGCGCTCCGTCCGCGACGCGCAGGAGGTCCGCGCCGCCCTCGACGACGGGCCCTGGCGGTCCGCCGTCGTCGACCTCGACCTGCCCCCCGAGCGGCTGCAACCCGTCCTCGACGAGCTGCTCGGCAGCGGCCCCCCGGTCATCGGATACACCGAGAACCCCGTTGCGCCGCCCGGCCCCGGCGCCCCCGTACCCGCCACCGGCCTGGACGACCTCCGCGAGCGGATCAGAGCCGCCACCGGGCCGGACGCCGCCGACGACGACGCCGCCCCGGACATCCGCCCGCCCGAAACCCTCCCGCGGCTGGCCGGCCGCACGATCCTGATCGTCGACGACGACGCCCGCAACGTCTTCGCCATCACCGGCATGCTCGAACTCCACGGCGCCCGCGTCCTGCACGCCGACAACGGCCGCACCGGCCTGGACGTGCTGCGCGGCCACCCCGAGACCGGCCTCGTCCTGATGGACGTGATGATGCCCGAGATGGACGGCGACGCCGCCACCGCCGCCATCCGCAGGGAGGCCGGCCTCTCCGACCTGCCGATCATCGCCCTCACCGCCAAGGCCATGCCCGGCGACCGCGCCCGCAGCCTCGCCGCCGGCGCCAACGACTACATCACCAAGCCCGTCGACACCGAGCACCTGCTCGACCGCATCGTCCACTGGCTGGACGGCTGACCGCCATGGACCGGCCCCGCCCCACCGACGCACCCGCGGACACCCAAGACGAGCCGTTGGTGGGCCGGGTGCCGCTCACCCCGGCCGAATCCGCCGACGCCCGGGTGGACCGGCTCGCCGACGCCGTCCGACGCCTGGACAACCGGTACGAGGAGCTCCGCCTCCGCCTCGCCGTCCGACCCGTCGTCGAGATCGCCACCGGCATGCTCGCCGAACGCCTCGGCTGCCCGCCCGCCGACGCCGCCGCCCAACTCGCCGACCTCGCCGCCGGCGCGAACGTCCCCGTCCACCGGTTCGCCGCCGAGATCATCGGCTCCGCGGCCGCCACCGGCCCGACCGTCGGCGAGGAACCGGCCCACCGGCCGCCGGCCGCACCCCGGCCGCCCACCGACGCCGACACCGTCGCCCGCGCCGTCCTCGACCACACCGCCGACCTGCTCGCCGCCGACACCGCCGTCCTCTGGGGACTCGCCGACGACGGCGGCTTCGCCCTGCTCGGCCAGGCCGGCCTCCCACCCGAGGACGTCCGTGGCTGGCACCACGTCCCCCCGGGCATCGACACCCCCGCCCGGCTCGCCGCCCGCACCGCCACCGGCCTCTGGCCCGAGGACGGACCCGCCGCCACCGGCACCCCGACCGTCGGCCTCGCCACCGCCCCGTACCGGCTCGCCCTGCCCGTCCGCCGCCGCGGACGCCTGCTCGGCGCCCTGGAACTCGGCTGGGCCGAACCCCCGCACCCACTGCCGCCCGCCGCACCCGCCCGGCTGCGCGCCCTCGCCGAGGTCTGCGCCATCACCGTCGACCCCGTGCCACCCGCCCCGGACGACCCACCGCCCCGACCCGAGACCGCCGCCCTCGAAGCCCTCCTCGACCCCGCACTGCTCCTCGCCCCCGTCGAGGCCGCCGACGGCACGATCGCCGACTTCCGCATCCTGCGCACCAACCACCGCTTCCGCGACCCGGCCGGCCGCCCCCGCACCCGCATCGAAGGAGCCTCCCTGCTCGAGACCTACCCGATGGCCGGCAGCCGCGGCCTCCTCGACCGGCTCGCCGCCGTGCACACCACCGGAGAACCCGTCCGCGAGGACTTCGCCCTCACCTTCCTCACCGAGGACCTGACCCGGCTGCCCGTCGTCGCCCGGATCGGCGCCGCCCGCACCGACGGCCACCTGCTGGTCAGCTGGCAGATCGAGGACGCCGACGCCCGCCTCGTCGGCCTCGTGCACAGCGCCCAGCGGCTGGCCCGCGTCGGAGGCTTCGAAGAGGACCTCCTCACCGGCGACATCCTCTGGAACGAGCGGCTCTTCGACCTCTACGGCCTCCCGCCCGACGCCACACCCGTACCGCTCGCCGCCCTCGCCGCGCACGTCCACCCCGACGACCGCCCCCTCGTCCGCCGCCTCGTCAACGGCGTCCTGAACGAGGCCCGCGCCGCCTCCGCCGCCTTCCGCCTCCTGCGGCCCGACGGACGCACCCGCTACGCCCGCATCGTCGCCGAACCCGTCACCGACCCCGCCGGCCGGGTCGTCCTCGTCCGCGGCGCCGGCCAGGACGTCTCCGACCAGCACCGCACCGAACTCGCCCTCGCCGCCACCCGCGAACGCCTCGCCGACAGCGAACTCGAGGCCGCCCAGCGCCACCGCCTCGCCCTGCGCCTCCAGGAAGCCATCCTCCCGCCGGAACCCCCGCCACTCGACCGGACCAGGCTGCACGCAGCCGTCCGCTACCGCCCCGCCGTCGAACGCGAACGGGTCGGCGGCGACTGGTACGACGTCCTCCCGCTCCCCGACGGCGGCGCCCTGTTCTCCGTCGGCGACATGGCGGGTCACGGCGTCGAGGCCGCCACCGGCATGGTCGCACTCCGCAACGCCCTGCGCGGACTCGCCGTCACCGGCGCCGGCCCCGCCCGACTGATGGACTGGCTCAACCTCACCGCACTCGCCCTGCCGGACCCCGCCACCGCCACCGCCGTCTGCGCCCGCTGGGACCCGGACACCCGCACCCTGCACTGGGCCCGCGCCGGACACCCCCCACCCGTCCTGCTGCGGGCCGGCCGCCCGGAGGTCCTGCCCCTGCCGCACGGCCTGCTGCTCGGCGCCGCCCCGGACGCCGAGTACGAGGAGCACTCCCTGACCATGCAGCCCGGCGACGCCCTGCTGCTCTACACGGACGGCCTGATCGAGCGCCGCGGCACCGCCGACGACGAGTCGCTGCGCACCCTGCTGGAGGCCGCCGGCCCACCCGGCCCCGACCTCGGCGCCTACCTGGACGCCCTGCTCACCCACAGCGCCTCCGACACCGACGACGACACCTGCCTCATCGCCGTCCGCGCCGACTGACCGGCCAACGAGTCAGGGGCTCGGGCGAACCCACAGGGGCGCTGGGGGCACCTATGGGTTCGCCCGAGCCCTGTGGGGGCCCCTCTGCCTAGGTGCCTAGGTTTCGGCGGTGAGGGCGGCCATTTCGTCGACGACGTCGCCGTAGCGGCCGCGGCGGGCGAAGGCGGCCCGTTGGCGGTCGGCGCCCGTCCCGGCGGTGCGCAGGCCGGCCAGCAGTTGGCGGACCGTCCCGAGGTCGCCTGCGGCCTCCAGCCCGGGGCGGGCCCGTTCCACCAGCCGGTCGACCAGGCACCGCATCGGCACGATCCGGCCGCTCACCGGATCCGGCCCGTTCCCGTCGATGCCCGACAGCGCCGCGGACCAGTGCGCCGCGTCGATCATCGCCGTGGTGTCGCTCGCCGTGCCGCAGGCCTCCGCGGGTTCCCGGTCACCGGGCAGTTCCGAGAGCAGGGTGGCGGCGAGGCCGCGGACGAGGGCGGCCAGCAGCACCGTGGTGTCCACGTCCGCACTGGTGTCGGCGACCCGGACCTCCAGGGTCGGCACGTGTTCGGAGGGCCGCGAGTACCAGTAGATCATCGCGGTGTCGAGGATGACCCCGGCGTCCAGCAGCCCGCCGACCGTCGCCCGGTAGGCCGGCTCGTCGAGCCGCGGGGCCGGGCCCACGGTCGGCCAGCGCCGGTAGAAGGCGTGCCGCCAGCTCGCGTAGCCGGTGTCGCGGCCCGCGCTGAACGGCGAGTTCACCGCGAGCGCCTGGACGATCGGCAGCCAGGGTCGCATCAGGTTGTTCAGCGCCAGCGCCCGCGCGCGGCACTCCACCCCGACGTGCACGTGGCAGCCGCAGACCAGGCCCTCGGCGCTGGTGGCGACCGCGCCCACGTGGTCGCAGATCCGCCGGTACCGGGCCGAGTCGGTGATCGCCGGCGGCTGCCCGTCGGTCATCACCGGCATGCCGGTGCCCACCGGGCGGCAGTCGGCCCCCGCCGCGGCCTCCCGCAGCACGGATCGCACCCGTACCAGGTCGGCGCGCAGGTCGGGCAGGCTCCGTACCGGGAGGGTGCACACCTCGGCCTGCGAGGTGAAGAACTCCGTCTGGACCTGTTCGCCGAGGACGTCGGCGGCTTCCTTGACGACGGCGGGCGCGCGCCCGACGGGCAGCCGGGAGTGCCGGTCGACGAGGAGGAACTCCTCCTCCACGCCGACCGTCGGCACCTCGACGACCCGGCGGGGGCGGGCCGGGGCCGTCACCGGACCGGGCCTCTCGCCGTGCCCGCGGACCGTTTCGCGGACTCCCGCGGCCGGCCCGGGTCCGGCGGTGCGGGGTCCGGTCCGGGGGCGGGCGGCGACGGCGGTACCGGCGCGGGCGGGACGGGCTGGGGGTCGGGCGGCCCCGGCGGCGGCACCGGGGAGGGCGGGGGAGGGCCCGGAGGCGTCGGGTCGGGTATCGGGCCGACGTCCGGTCCCGGGGGAACGGGGACGGTCATGTGCGTCCTCCTTGTCACGGGTGCGGGGCGCCGTCGCCTCGGCGGCAGCGCGCCCCGTCCATGGTCCGACGACTTGCGCCGGATCGCAGCCGACCGGCTCCCGGAGCCGGTGCTGCCGACCTCCCCTGTTCCGGCGCGTACCCCCTCGCGCAGGGCCCAACCCCGCCGCGGACCGGCCGGGCGGATGCGATTGGGGACACGTTGCCGGGGCAGGCGCGCGGGCAGGATCTCCCGCCCCGACCACCCGCAGGAGGACCAGCCATGAGCACCGAGCCCACGACCGGCGAGCAGGACCACCCCGAGGACGCCTGGCCGCCCACCGAGACCCCCGATGCGCGGATGACCGGTGAGGGGTCGCCGCCGGCCCCCGACGACCAGGAGCCGGACGAGCCCGCCGACCCCCCGGAGGAGGCCTGACCCCGGCACCCGTACCGGCCCGCCCGCGCCGACCGGCGCGGGCGGGTCGGCGCGGGCGGTGTGGTGCGCCGTCAGGCGTGGGCGGGGGAGCGGGCGAACTCCTCCACGAGGGTGCGCTCGAAGGCCGGCAGGTCGGCCGGCTTCCGGCTGGACACCAGGGTGTTCGGCCCGTCGTGGCACACCGCGACCTCGCGGTCGACCCAGTGGGCGCCCGCATTGACCAGGTCGGTCCGCAGGCTGGGCCACGAGGTGATCGTCCGGCCCCGTACGACGTCCGCCTCGATGAGCGTCCACGGTCCGTGGCAGATCACCGCGACCGGCGCGCGCCGCCGGAAGAAGCCCCGGACGAAGTCGACCGCCCGCGGGTCCATCCGCAGGAAGTCGGGGTTGGCGACGCCGCCCGGCAGCACCAGCGCGTCGAAGTCACCGGCCGAGACGTCCGCCACCACGGCGTCCACCCGGAAGGTGTCCGCCGGGTCCAGGTGCCGGAAGGCGTGCACCAGACCGCCCTTGGTGGACACCAGTCGGGGCGTGCCGCCGGCCCGTTCCACCGCCTCCCACGGCGAGGTCAGCTCGGCCTGTTCCGCCCCCTTCGGCGCCACCAGGAACGCCACCGTCCTGTCCTGCAGCCCGGTCATCTCGGCCACCTTCCTCCGTGTGCGGTCGGCTCCTCGAACGTCTCACCGGGAGGCCCCGGGCGAAACCGGGGGAGTGCGGTCCGGTCCGGCACCGCCCGGGCGGCCACAGCCGTTGTGCCGCCGCTGCCGGCACCGGGCGAGCACCAGCAGGTCGGCCGCGGTCAGCACGGTCAGGGCGCCGCAGGCCAGCGCCAGCGAGGCCGGCAGCAGCAGGCCGGCGGAGCCGTCGTCACCGGCGGCCACCGCCCAGAACGCGAACAGTGCCGTCAACACACCGAGCAGCGGCGCCGCCACCCGGCACAGCAGATGCCCGGGAGGCCCGGCGGGCGGTTCGGGAGCAGCGCCGGGGCGGGTGTTGCGGGAAGGCCCGCGGGTCGTCGACCGCACGGCAGATCACCTCCACCCGGGGGCCGGCCGCACCCAGGCCGGCCCCTTGCCGTGCGCCTGCCCCGTCCGGGCCGCGCCGACACGGGCCCGCCCTCGGTTTTCTCGCCGCGGGGCCCGGGCAGGCGCACAGTGGAGGGGTAAGGAGGCCGCCATGACCGTCAACCCCGGCCCGCCCGAGCTGAGGCCCGCCGACCCGCCCGGCGGTGCGGCCACCGGCACCGTCCCGGTGAACCCGGGACCGCCGCCGGAGACCATCCGCGAAGGCCACGAACGGCAGCCGCGCCCGCCGCGGCACCACCACCGCCACTGGCCGCACCGGCACGACAGGTACGACCGCCACCACCAGGACGGCCGCGACACCTGACGGGGCCGACCCGCAGGCGCGACACCTGACGGGCGAACCCGTAGGGGCGCCGGGGGCACCCCTACGGGCTTCACTCCTGCACGGGTTTCACTCCTGCCGTTTCGAGCCGTGCCGCCGCAGCAGGGAGGCGGGCATCACGACCCAGCACACCGCGAACCAGACCATCACGGCTGCCGAGATCGCCCAGGCGCCCCAGGTCAGGCCGGCGACCTTGAGCAGCAGCAGGAGGGCCGCACCGACGTTGAGGGCGAGCAGCGCCACCCCGAGCGTGACCAGCCGCCCGGCGGAGGCGACCATCCGCGGTTTCACGTGCCGTCCCGCCAGCATCCGGTGGTAGGACACCGGGGCCATCAGCGTGCCGGTGGCCACCGCGCCGAGGGTCACCACCGCGACGTACAGGGCCCGGTCGAAGCCGTGCAGGGTGGTGAACCGTTCGGTGAAGACCACCGTCAGCAGGAAGCCGAACATGATCTGGGCGCCGGTCTGCGCGACCCGCACCTCCTGCAGCAGCTCCGCCCACAGCCGGTCGGCCCGTTCCTCGGGGCTCTCGTCCCGGCCGTCCGTCGGCCGGTCGTCCTGCGCCATGGTTCCGATCCTCTGCACCATGGTTCCCATCCTCCGCAGCGCGACCCGTACGGCCGCCCCGCCGCCCGGCCACCCCGCCGCGCAGGACGGCCGCCGGCGGGCGGCCCGCGAGTCAGGACGCGGGCGCGCCCTGTGCAGCGTCTGGCCGATCACAGCGGCGGGAAACCCCGTCCCGGGCACTGCGGCAGGCCCCGCCCGCCCCCGGTGCACCGCTCAGGGTGCGACGGCGGTCAGCACGGGCTGGAAGAACCCGCTCGCCGCGGGCTCCGCCCACGCGATGCCGGTGAAACCGGCGGCCCCGGCCATGGCGGTCAGCTGCTGCCGGGTCAGCGCCCAGTAGGTGGCGCGCCGCACCGTGGTGCGGACGCCGTCCGGCCCGGCCAGCTCCCGGACGAGGTCGAGGTCGTAGCGTTCGCCGTCCTCGTGCCAGTGCCACCGCTGGTGGGTGGTGGCCCGGCCCTCGGGCGTCTCCACGACCTGCGGCGGGGTGGTGGTCGGCCGGGAGCGCCGCAGTTCGTCGTACGGGCGGGTGCTGACCACCAGCAGCCCGCCACTGCGCAGCACCCGTCGCATGGAGGCCAGTGCGGCGCCGACGTCCTCGGCGGTGAGCAGGTGGGGGAGGGAGTTGTCCGCGCAGACCACGGCGTCGAACCGGCTCCCGGCGAACGGGAGCCGGCGCATGTCGGCGGCGGCTGCGGGCAGTGCGGCGCCGCGGGCCGCGGCCTCGCGGACGGCCCGGGCGGCGGCCACCGCGCTGAGGTCGGACCCGACCACCCGGTGCCCGCGCAGGGCCAGCCCGATGGCCTGGGTGCCGATGCCGCAGGAGCAGTCCAGCACGTCCGCCGGCGCGGAGCCGAGCCGTTCGCGGAGCAGTGCGTCCAGGGCGGCGCCCTGCCGGGCGATGCCGGCGTCCCAGTCGGCGTAGATCAGGTGGTAGTCGGCGGCGAGGCTGTCGTAGAAGCCGGCCACCCGGTCCTGCGGCGTCATGTGCGTCCTCCTGTCCGGCACCGGCTGTCCTCCCACATCCTGGCAGCAGGCCCCGGCCGTCGGGCCGGGCTGGTCCGGTCAGGGCGCGGGCGTGACGCGTGCGCGGACCGGGTTGTGGTCGGAGAGCCCGGCGGCGTCCTCGACCACCGCGCCGTCGGCGGTGGCGCCGCGGACGATGACGTGGTCGATCCACTGCGACTTCTCGCCCGTGGTCCGGGGCCGGGTCGGCGGGCCGTCGGCGGGCAGGGCCGCGGCGGCGAACCCGGGGCCGAGTTCGGCCACCACGGTGCCGCGGTCGGCGTTGAAGTCGCCGAGCAGCACCGCGGTCCGGTCCGGGGCGCCGGTCACCACCTCGGCCAGGCGCGCGAGTTGGCCCGGACGCCGGGGACCGGTGCTCACATGCGTGGCGGCGACGAGCAGGCCGGCCGTCCGGACGGCGAGCAGGCCCTTGCCGGGGTCGTCCCCGTACGCCTCGGCGGCGACCTCCTCGCCCGGGGTGTCCAGGATCAGCACCAGGTGCTCGCTGCGGTCGCCGAGCCGGGACGCGACCCGGCGCGGTGACGGGACGCGCGGGTACTCCATGGCGTGGATGCTGCGGTCGGGCAATGCCCGCCGCAGGTCGGCGAGTTGGTCGCCGCTGACCTCCTGGAGGGCGATGATCCGCCCGGCCGTCCCGGCGACGCGCGCCGTCACGGCGGCGATCCGCTCCGCCTCGTCCGGCCAGAGCTCCGGGATGTCCCCGCCCCAGTTCTCCGCGTGCACGCGGTGCAGCACGTTCCAGGTGGCCACTGTGATCATGCGCCCGATGGTACGGCCCCGCCGTGCGGAGTCGTTCCGCGCCCTGCCACCTGCCGCCCCCTGCCGGGGAGTTGGGTACAGGCCCGGGGCGTACCGGGCGGCCCGCCGATTCCGCCGGACCCGGACGAGGCGGGGTCCAGCA
Organism: Kitasatospora sp. NPDC051914; assembly: GCF_040680995.1. Lineage (NCBI taxonomy): Bacteria > Bacillati > Actinomycetota > Actinomycetes > Kitasatosporales > Streptomycetaceae > Kitasatospora > Kitasatospora sp. NPDC051914. The sequence goes on along the minus strand of NZ_JBFAXX010000061.1, from coordinate 19,726 downwards.
AGGACACGGTGAAGGCCTGTTCGGAGATGGTGACCCGCATCGTCATCCAGGACTTCGAGGTGCCGACGGAGCCGATCGCCTCGCTGCCGGGCAGCGGTACCGAACTCCCGGCGACGTACGTCCACCACTGCCACATCCTCGAGCACGAGGACGACGACCTGATGCGCCCGTGGACGATCGTCGGGGCCGACGACTGACGGAACGGCGTCGGGGTCGGTCCGCGGCTCTGCCGCGGCGGGCATCAAGGCCGGCGGCCGCCCGACCCGGACCCGGGAGCCGTGGTGGCCCGACTGCCGGTCGTGCGGCCGGCGTACGGAGCTCAGCCCCCGACCGGGCCCGGCCCGTTGCGCAGCGATCGCAGGGCGGCGGTGAAGGCGTCGGCGCCGTCGCCGAGGACGGCGAAGAAGTCGCGGTCGCAGGCCTCCACGGAGGCCACCGCGCGGTCGGCCAGGGCCCGGCCCTCGTCGGTGGCGGCGAGGGCGCGGGCGCGGCGGTCGGTCGGGTGCGGCAGTCGGTGGACGAGGCCGCGGGACTCCAGGGCGCGCAGCACCTGGGAGGTCATCATCGGGTCGGTCGCGGCGTGGTCGGCGAGGTGCTTCTGGGTGACCGGGCCGTCGGCCTGGAACCAGCTCAGCGAGGCGAGCAGCACGAACTGGACGTGCGTCAGCCCGTGCGGCCTGAGGGCGGCCCGCTGGGCGGCCTGCCAGCGGTTGGTGACCTGCCAGAGCAACAGTCCGGGGCTCTCGTCGGGATCGGTGAAGTCGCTGGCCAGGCGCGGCGGGTCGTCGGTCATGCCGTGACCATAGCGGCCCTGACCAGGCCGAGGTCGTGGTCGGTCAGTTCGACCAGGCCGCGGCGCAGTCGGTAGCCCCAGTTCGGGGCCGAGGTGAGGTCCAGTGCGCCGTCGAACTGCGCGAGCGGGGCCTCGGCGGCCGGCAGGTAGTCGACGCGGCGCCGCCAGGGCTTGAAGCCGCCCTCGTCGGCCTGCCAGATCTCGTCGTCGGCGACCCGGCCGATGGCGGTGAAGGCGCGCAGCGGGCGCCCGCCGGCCAGGCTCGTGCGGGGCGAGTAGTAGACCAGCCAGTCGCCGGGGCCCAGGCGGGCGATCGAGTCCCGGCGGCCGTGGTTGAGCTGGGCGATGCCGAGCTCGGTGCCGCGGGCGACGTGGTCGCGGCAGACGACGCCGAGCCAGGCCCTCATCGGGCGGTCACCGCGCTGTCGGCCTCGGCGGTGGCGGCGAGCCGGTCGAGGTCCGCCTGGAGGCTGTCCCGGATGCCCTTGCCGAGGATCGCGTTCCACAGCGGGGCGAGCGGGCCGGTGAGGGTGACGTCGACGTCGACCGCGGTGGTGCCTTCGGCCGTCCGTCCGACCAGGTGACGGAAGGTCAGCCGGGCGCCGAGCAGCTTCGACACGTCGGTGAACTCCCTTTCCGGGACGAGTGTTTCGACGGTGAACGGCACCTTCGGCCCGCCCTTGGGCTTGAGGACGCCGGTGGTGCCGGCCTCGAACGGGCCGTCGAGCCGCACCCATTCGGTGTCGGTGTTCCACTCCGGCCAGGTGGCCGTGTCCGCCCAGCGGGCGAAGAAGACGGACGGGTGTGCGGTGGAGGTGATCCGTGCCGCTGCGAGCTTCGTCATGAAACTACTATGCGCGCTTATTATCTCCTCGGTCAAGCCGGACTCCCGCATCCCCTGGACGGAGCCCGGCTCAGACGGCGGCCGGCACGCGGTGCGCCCGCTCCGCCCGGTGCAGCCGGCGTTCGCGGGCCGCGATGTGCTTGGCCACGATCTCCGCGTCCCGCCCCGCACCGCCGACCAGCATCGAACTGAACGCCCGCTGGAAGGACAGCCCGGAGAAGTACAGCCCCGGGAAGCCGTCCGCGACCCCGCGGTGCTCCGCCGGCCAGCCGTCCTCACCGATCACCGGCAGATCGATCCAGCCGAAGTCCTGCCGGAACCCGGTGCACCACACCACATTGGCCACCTCCAGCACCCGGCCGTCGCCGAGCACCGGCATGCCGTCCCGCACCTCGGTCATCCGGTCCGGCACCCGCTCCACCCCGGCCCGCTCCAGATCCTCGGCCCGCACCCGCAGCAGCGGCCCGCCGTGCACCCGCACCTCCGGCCGCATCTTCCGGCCCAGCGGATTCCCGGTGGTCAGCACGTGGTTGGCCAGCTGCCACAGCAGCGGGATCACCAGCCGCGTCGAGCGGGCCTCCAGTCGCACGGGGATCTGCCCGGTCTCCCGCCCGCAGAGCACCGTCCGGTGCCGCAGCGCGACCTCGTACGCCACGTCCGCGCCCGAGTGCGACGCGCCGACCACCAGCACCGGGCCGTCGTGCAGCTGCGCCTCGTTGCGGTACTCGCTGGAGTGCAGCTGCAGGATCCGCGGATCGAGCTGCGCCGCGAACGCCGGGACGAGCGCGCCGCGTCCGAACGTGCCGGTGGCCACCACCACGTTCTCGGCGAGCAGCCGCCCGTGGTCGGTGTCCACCGCGTAGCCGCCGTTCTCGCCGGAGAGCCCGCGGACCTTCGTCCCGGTGCGCACCGGCAGCGTGAACCGCTGCGCGTAGGCCTCCAGGTAGTCCGCGACCTGGTCCTTGCCGGGGAACGACCAGCCGGGCGCCGGGAAGCGCATGCCCGGCAGCCCGTCGTACCGGGCCGGGCTGTACAGCCGCAGCGAGTCCCAGTGCGAACGCCAGTTGTCGCCGATCCGGTCGCTGCCGTCCAGGATCACGAACTCCCGTCCGCGCTTCGCGAGATGGTGCCCGACGGAGAGCCCCGCCTGGCCCGCGCCGATGATCACTGTCTCGTGCCGTTCCGCGTCCATCACTCCTCCTCGGCCCCCTGGTCCCACTGCCGATCCGGTTGCTCCGGTCCGTCCGCCGCGAGCAGCGCCAGCACCCGACGCAGCAGGTGCTCCGCCTCCGCCAGCCGGCCGCGCGCCGCGCACGCGGCCCCGAGCGCCCGCAGCGGCCCCGCCAGCCGCGGATCGTGCGGCCCCCACTCGGCTTCGTGGATCCGCACCGCCCGGCGGAGCGCGGCCTCCGCCGCGGCGTGCTCGCCCCGCGCCTCCAGCGCGGTGCCCAGCACCGCCGCCGCATCGGCCTCCCCGGCGGGCCCCGCACCGCGGGCGGGCGTCCGGTGCCCGGTCGCCACCGTCATCGCCGCCTCCCGTCGCCGTTCGCCGTATCTCCGACGCTACGGGCCGGCGCCCCGCCGCGCGTCGGGAGAACCATGCGTTCCCGCTGCCGGGGCATGGGCATTTGTATGCAGACGGGGGCGGACGGCTGCACGTCCTCGGGAGCCCGCCCCTGACGGTGACGACGCTCAGCGCGGGGCGCCCGTCAGGCCGTGTTCGAAGGCGAAGGCGGCGGCGGCCGTGCGGGAGGGGGCACCGAGTTTGGCGAGGATGTTGCTGATGTGGCGGGCGACCGTCTTCTCGCTGAGGTGCAGTTCCCGCGCGACGGCGTGGTTGGTGAGGCCTTCGGAGACCAGCCGCAGGACCTCCAGCTCGCGCGGGGTCAGCCCGGACCCCGCCCCCGCCCGCCGGTCCGCCGCGCCGGTGCCGCGGGTGCGCAGCGCCTCCGTCCGGGCGCGGTCCGGTTCGGCGCCGAGCCGGGTGAACGCGGCCGCGGCCGCCTCCAGCTCGACCGTGGTGGTGTCCTCGTCGCCGAGCGCCCGGCAGGCCAGCGCCACCAGCACCCGGCACCGGGCCGCCTCGTACGGCACGTCCAGGTCCCGCCACAGCCGCCAGGCCCGGCGGGCCTCGGGCAGCGCCTCGGCGGCCGCGTCCTCGGCGAGCAGCAACGCCGCCCGGGCCAGCGCGGACTGGGCGTCCAGGGCCGGCCGCCGGTACGTCTCCGCGATCGCCGCGAGCTCGGCCGCGCCCTCGCGGGCCGCCGCGGTGTCGCCCGCCGCGAGGGTGATCTCCACGAAGGCGGGCAGCAGCCGCGCCCGGGCGAGCCGGTCCGCCGTCTCCGCGAGCGCCCGCCGGATGCCGCCCGCCGCGGCGTCCGTCCGCCGCTGCGCCAGCCGCAGCAGGGCCAGCCCCGGCTGCGCGTCGCTGCCGTACCGCCCGCCCTCCCGGTACGCCTCCTCGGCCTCGTCCCAGGCGCCGCGCAGCCGGTGGATCTCGCCCAGCTGGTAGAACGCCCCGCCGGCGAGGAACTCCCCGAAGCCCCGGGTCAGCCGCTCGCAGGCGCTCCGCGCCTGGACGGCCGCGTTCGGCCAGTCGCCGACCAGCCGCAGCAGCTCGGAGCGGTGCACCAGGCAGATGCCGGAGTACCCGCCCTCGAACTGCGGCAGCGAATCCGTCCAGCGGTCCAGCGCCAGCGTCCACTCGCGGGCCCGGCGCAGTTCCTGCAGCTCCTGGCAGAGCGCGATCACCAGGCAGTACACCCAGCCGGTGATCCGCGGGGTCGTCTCGCCCGCCGTCACCGACACCATCGCCTCGTCGAGCAGTGCCAGGCCCTCCTCGACACGCTCCTGGGCGATCCGTGCCGCGCCCTGGTACTGCGCGGCCAGCACGGCGAGATCCCGGTCCCCGTGGTGCTGAGCCAGCGCCAGGGCGCGCCCCGCCGTCGCGAACGCCTCCTCGTGGCAGCCCTGTTCCAGCTGCCGCTCCGCCTCCCGCACCAGCAGGTACCCGCATTCGGCGCACGGCGGCCCGGCCTCGGCCAGCCGCGCGGCCCGGGCCAGCCAACCGCCCGCGTGCGCGAACTCGCCGCGCATGCTCAGCACCTCGGTCAGCCAGAACGCGCAGCGCAGCGCGCCCCGGACGTCCGCCGCCTCCTCCCGCGCCCGGTACGCCCGCTGCAGCACCCCGGTGGCCTCCTCGCCGCGGCCGAGCATCTGCGCGGACTCCGCCCAGTCCTCCAGGTCGTCCGGCCCCAGCCCGGCCGGCCCGCCGCCGGCGTCCGCAGCGGCGTACGCCTCGCAGGCGTCCCGCCAGGCACGCCCGCCGTGCAGGCGCCTGGCATCCGTGATTGCGGCCGCCGCGTCCATGGTGCCTCCGGCCCGATCGGCCCCGTCCACCATTCAACCCCCACCGGGCAGCAGGCGTCGACGGGTGACCCCGGAAGCCGGTCACCGGGTGCCGTCGGGGAGATCCGGCCCCGGGAGGACGGTGCCGGGGCAGTCGACGCGTTCCGGTGCCGACGTGCGGACGGCCGCAGCCGCCGGGGTCAGGAGAGGTCGGAGGCGTCGTCGTCCGGGGCGGGTGCCATGGACTCGGAGCGGTAGGCGATGTGGGCGCCGAGGGTGGCGGTCGCGGCGAGGACGGCGAGGCCGGCCAGGCCCAGGCGGCGGCCGGTGGCGGGAGTGGTACCGGTGCGGGCGGCCCGGCAGCGGGCGCCCAGGGAGGCGCCCTGCAGGGCGGCGGCGGTGACCACGCCGACGACGTGCAGCAGGCCGGTGCGGCGCTGCTCGCGGGGAAGGGTCGACCAGTCGGCCCAGCCCGTCCAGGCGGCCGGTGCGACGCCGGCCAGGCCGATCGCGGTGAGCCGCCGGGCGGCGTCGGGAGAGGCGCAGGCGGCGTCCAGCAGGGTGGCCGACAGCCAGCAGCCCACCGGCACCTGGACGACGGCGGGGTGCAGCGGGTGGCCCAGCCAGACGCCGTGCAGGGCGTCCCGGACGGGCCCCGGTACCTGCTGCAGCAGGCCGTGCAGGCGCTCGGAGACGGGGTCGAGGTCGGTCCAGCCGGACGGTGCGTCCAGCCACTCGGCGAGCGGCGGACGCCGGGATCCGGGGAGGGTGTGAACGTCCATGCCTGGCCCCTCGCCGGTTCCCGGACCGCTCAAACCTGCCGTGCCGCTCGTGTGGTGCGCATGCGGACCGAGCCCGGGCCGCCCGGGGGCGCAGGGACGGGACGCGGCACGTGCGGCCCGGCGCGGCCGGGTCAGAAGTGGCCGAGGAGTTCGGTGAAGGCCCTCAGCTCCAGGGTCGCCGTGTGGGCGCCGAACTCCTCGTGCTCCAGCACCCAGGTGTGCTCGTGCGGGATGAACACCGCGTTGAGGCCCGCCCGGCGGGCCGGGACGATGTCGGACTTGGGGGAGTTGCCGATCATCCAGGTGCGCTCCGGGGCGAGCGACAGCTCGGCGACGAGCCGCCGGTAGGTGCCGACGTCCTTCTCCGCGACGATGTGGACGCCGCCGAAGTGGTGCGCGATCGTGGACGCGTCGATCTTCCGCTGCTGCTCCGCCGGGTCGCCCTTGGTGAGCATCAGCAGCCGGTGCCGCCCGGCGAGGACGGCGAGGGTGTCGGCGACGCCCGGGATGAGCTCCACGGTCCTGGCGGTGAGCGGGACGAGCAGCTCCTCGATCCGGTCGTGGTCCGCCGCGGTCGCGGCCCGCCCGTGCAGCCGCTCCAGGGACTCGGCGAGGTTGCGGCGGAACACCTCGGCGCCGTAGCCGAGCGTCGCCGCGTTCGCCGACTCGACGGCGTCGAGCACCGCCCGCGCGGCCGTCCGGCCCTCCGGGTGCGCCACCCAGTCGAGGAAGCCGTCGATCACGCGCTCGAAGAGCACGTTGTTCTCCCACAGCGTGTCGTCGGCGTCGAAGACCAGCACCTGGTCGCTGTGCAATTCCATTCCTCGCATCCGTTCCGTGGCGGTCCGTCAGTGCGGCCGGCGCGCCGGCGGCCCGCCGTCCAGCAGTTCGGCAACCCGGGCCAGGGACTCGCGCAGCGCCTCGCCGCGGGCAGCCCGGGCCGCCTCGTCGAGCGGGAGCCAGCGCAGCCGGGCGTCCGGATGCTCCGGCCGGGCCGCGTCCGGCGTGCCGGTGGCCAGGACGAACCGCAGGTCCGCGTGCTCGTGCGCCGACTCGTGCGCGGACGCCGGCACCGGGAGCACGACGACGTGCAGCAGCTCCTCCGCCGGCCAGAACGCCAGGTCCGGCAGCCCGGTCTCCTCCCGGGCATCGCGCAGCGCCACCGCGGCCGGGAACTCCTCGCCCGGATCGCCGTGCCCGCCGACCTGCAGCCAGTCCTGCATCCGCGCGTGCCACCGCAGCAGCACCCGGCGTTCGGCCGGGTGCACGATCAGTGCCGAGGCGGTCACGTGCAGCGGCAGCTCCCGCGCGTACGGGTCGTCGGCCGCGGTCAGCGGTGCGAGGCGGGCGAGGTCGGCGGCCTCCTCGGCCGTCCGCGGCCGGTGGCCCGCCAGCAGGGCGGACAGCGTCAGCCCCGCACCCGGAATACCCGTCCCGGTCATGCCGTCCTCCGTACCGTTCTCCGCGCGATCACGTCCCGCCGTCCGAACCTAGTCGCGCCGCGGCGCTCCGCACACCGATTTTCCCGCACCGCGGCGGGCGGCCGTGCACCGTCCGCGACCGGGGCCGGGTGCCCCGCACAGCCCTGCCCGCCGCTGCGCTCCCCGGTACGCCGCCCACCGTCCGTCACCCTCGGAAACCCTCTGGGCCCGCCCGCACCGACGGGGCATCAGCCGACACCAGGGATGCCGTCACGCTCCGCTGTCCCAACCGTCGTGCCTGCCCCGCACATCCCTCACGCCGACCCGCCCGACTCCCGTCACGGATCGTCACCAACCGCCGGAAGAACGGCAGAAGGCCGCCCACGGGCCGACACTGGATAGGAGAACCCGTCGCCGGAGGAACGCCATGGGACCTGCGATCGTGTACGTGCACGGAATCGGGAACAAGCCGCCGGAGCAGCAGTTGAAACAGCAATGGGACGCGGCCCTGTTCGGCCGCCCGATGGGCGAGGAATCGCGCATGGCGTACTGGGCGCCGCTGCGCCACCCCGAGCCCCTGCCCGCGGCCGTACCCGACGACGGCGTCACCGAACTGCCCGCGTCGGGAACACCCCTGGAGTCCGTCCGGGCCACGGAGCCCGCCCCGCCCGAGGAGTTCCTCGCCGCAGTGCGCGCCGAGGCCGCCGGGCCGTTCGAGAGCAGCGGTGCCGGGCCGCTCGACCCCTGGCTGCGGGACATGGTGTACGCCGCCGAGGCGCTGTCCGCCGGGGAGGGCGCACCCGGTGGCGCCAACGGCCTGGAAGCGCTGCCGCTGCCCCGCTTCGGCCGCACCCTCGCCTTCCAGACCCTCGTCAGACACACCTTCAAGGACGTGCACGCCTACTTCTTCGGCGGCCTGCGCGAACAGATCCAGAAGATCGTCGCGAGCGCCCTCGACGAGGCCGACGGCCCGCTCGTCGTCATCGGCCACAGCCTCGGCTCGGTGATCGCCTACGAGGTCCTGCGCACCTACGAGGGCGAAGTGCCGCTGTTCGTGACCATCGGCTCCCCGCTCGGCATCACCGAGATCCAGGACCGGCTCGCCGCACCCCTCACCGTGCCGCCCGGCGTCGCCGCCTGGCGCAACGCCTGCGACGCCCGCGACCTGGTCGCCCTCGACAGCACCGTCCGCCCCGAGTACGAACCCGCCGTCCTCACCGAGGACGTCTTCGTGGTCAACGACAGCGCCAACCACCACGGCGCCGCCGAGTACCTCGCCTGCCCGGCCGTCCGCGACCCCGTCCTCACCCACATCGCCGTCTGACGGCCCGCCCGGGTCGCGTCCGCCCGTACCCCGGCGGCACCCGCCCGCAGCGGCCGGACCGCCGACAGCCCGCCGCGGACCGGCCGGAACACCACCGGGGGCACCCAGATGACCATGCCAGGCACGCAGATGAAGGAAGCCGTCGCGGCCCTCCTCGACGCCTTCACCCTCAACGCGTTCGACCAGATGCTCCGCTTCCACCTCGACCGCCGCCGCGAGGAGATCTCCCTCGGCTCCAACCTGCGCACCGTCGCCTTCGAGGTCCTCGACACCGCCGACCGCGAAGGCTGGGCCCCCGCCCTCGTCGCCGGCGCCCGCGAGGCCAACCCCACCAGTCCCCGGCTCGCCGCCTTCGCCGAACAGTGGCGGCTCACCCCCGTCCGACCCGAACAGCGCGCCGCCCTGGAGCGGGTCCTCGCCGACCGCCCCGGCTACCTCGACCCCACCGGCTGGCGGCAGCGCCTCGGCGCCCTCGAGGGCCGCGTCGGACGAGTCGAGGTCGGCGGCACCGACGGCACCTCCTACGGCACCGCCCTCCTCGTCGCCCCCGACCTGTGCCTCACCAACCACCACGTCCTCGCGCCCGTCATCGACGGCCGCAGCAAACCCGCCGACGTCCTCGTCCGCTTCGACCACAAGAAGTCCGCCGACGGCACCGTCCTCAACCCCGGCACCCCCCACCCGCTCGCCGACGGCGACTGGCTCGTCGACGCCAGCCCGCCCAGCCCCGTCGACACCAGCACCGACCCCGGCGACCGCCTCCCCGCCGACGACGAACTCGACTACGCCCTCTTCCGCCTCGCCGCCGAGGCCGGCCGCGAACCCGTCGCCGCCGACCGCGCCGCCCCCGACGCCCCCGAACGCGGCTGGATCACCGGCCCCGCCGCCCCCGCCGACGACGAGCACGCCCACCTCTTCCTGCTCCAGCACCCCGCCGCCGGACCGCTCAAACTCGCCATCGGACCCGTCCTCGGCCTCAACGCCAACGCCACCCGGCTGCGGCACGGCGCCGACACCGAACCCGGCTCCTCCGGCTCCCCCTGCTTCGACCGCGACCTCAACCCCGTCGCCCTCCACCACAGCGGCGACCCCGACTACAGCCCCGGCCACCGTCCCGCCTACAACGAGGCGATCCCGCTGCCGGCCGTCCGCGCCCTGCTGGAGCGCCGCGGACACGCCGACCGCGTCTTCCCCGTGGCCGACTAGGAGGCGGTGGCGGTGAGACTCTCCGGCGTGGACCGGCGGCACCTCGTGGAAGCCGTCGTCACCGACTACGAGGAGCAGGACCTCCGGCAGGAACTCTCCTACATCGACCGAAAACTGGCCGCCATCAGCACCGACACCGACCTGCGCAGCATGGTCCAGAAGGTCGTCGAGGAAGCCGAACGCGCCGGCTGGCTCGACCAGTTCCTCGGCGCCCTGCGCGAAGGCCGCTTCCCCACCGTCGCCACCCTCGCCGACCGCCTCCTCACCGCAGCGGTCCCGCCCCCCGGTGCCGGCGGCCAGGACGACCCCTACCTCACCGACCTCCTCGGCCAGCGGCTCTTCCTCGACCGCACCCTGCTGCGCACCCACCTCAAGGACCTGGTCTCCGACAGCCGCAGCCGCGTCCTCCTCGTCACCGGCCCCCGCAGCTGCGGCAAGTCCTACACCTGGTACCTCGTCACCCACGTCGCCCAGCACCTGCAGACCTTCAAGCCCGTCCTCGTCGACCTCAGCGAATGGGCCGACCAGGTCTGCACCCCGCACGACCTGATGAGCTCCATCGCCTCCCAGCTCAAACTGCCCGAACCCGCCGTCGACCAGTACGCCCAGGGCGCCGCCCAGGCCCGCCGCCTGCGCGACTGGCTCGTCGGCCAGCTCTACGACCAGAGCGTCCACTCCAAGTACCTGCTCGTCGTCGACAGCCTCGACCACGTCCCGCTGCAGGCCGACACCGCCGCCCTCGTCGACCACCTCGCCGGCGCCGCCATCCGCGAACGCCTCCCCGGCCTGCGCGTCATCCTCCTCGGCTACGGCCACCCCGAACTCGACGCCCTCGACTCCGTCCTCACCGAACCCGTCGGCACCATCGACCGGCGCGTCCTGTGCGACTTCTTCACCCGCCTCGCCGCCGGCCTCGACGTCGACATCGCCCCGCCCGTCGTCGAGAACATCGTCGACCGCATGCTCGACATGCTCCCCGCGGACCGCGCCGCCGCGATCCGGCGCCTGCCCGACACCGTCCGCGACACCGCCAACGCGGTCTTCGACAGGCAGGTACTGCGATGAGCAAGGCCCGCGAACGCATCACCGCCGGCGCGGTCGAGGAACGCCTCGAACGCCTCGCCCGCAGCACCACCGAAGCGGCCCGGCCCGCCACCCCCGCCGAACACGCCTACCGGCAGGCCGCCGCCGTCCTCGCCTGCTACGACCCCGCCACCCTCCGGCCCGTCGACCACGCACCCGACAACACCGCCCTCCAGGCCCTCCTCGCCGCCAGCGAACCCGTCTACGGCGCCGAAGGCACCCAGGAATGGCGCCTGCCCGAACCGCTCCGCCGCACCACCCTCGCCGCCATGGCCGGCCCCGACGCCTACCGCCGCGCCCTGGACGCCAACCCCGACCGCCCCCAGGGCCCCGTCCAACAGGCCCTCACCCGCTACCTCACCGGCACCGCCCCGCCGACCGCCGAGCAGGACCTCGACGAACTCCTCGCCACCGCCCGCGTCACCGACTGGCTCGGCGGAGTCGTCCCCGGCCTGCCCGGCAGCGACGAGGTCACCGACCACCTCGAACGCCGCCAACTCCTCGAACCGCTGCGCCGCCTGGTCAGCAGCCACTTCGGCGGCCGCGCCGACGTCCTCGCCGAACTCGCCGACCACACCGCAGGAACCGACCCCCGGCCCATGCTGCTCTGGGGGCCCGGCGGCATCGGCAAGTCCACCGTCCTCGCCCGGTTCATCCTCGACGGCGAACACCGCGGCGCCACCCCCCGGCTCCCGTTCGCCTTCATCGACCTCGACCGGCCCGGCATGCTCCCCCAGGAACCGCTCACCCTCCTCCTCGACGCCGTCCGCCAACTGCGCATCCAGCACCCGGGACTGCGCCCCCTCGCCGAGTTCTTCACCGGCAAGTGGATCTCCCGTGCCTCCACCCCCGACCTGCACACCCTCGTCGCCGCCCACGCCGACTCCGCGGCCGCCGCCCGCGGCACCCCCGACCACATCACCGCCTCCGCCCGGCTCCTCACCGCACCCTCCGAACGCGAGGAGCTCTACCAGGAGTTCGCCCGGCTGCTCGCCCTCGCCCTGCCCGAAGGACCCGTCCTGATCGCCGTCGACACCTTCGAGACCGCCCAGTACCAGGGCCCCGAAGTGCTCGCCGAACTCTGGCGGATGTTCGACCGCCTCGCCGACGCCAACCCCGCCGTCCGGATCGTCCTCTCCGGCCGGGCCCCCGTCGACCTCCCCGCCCGCACCCGGCGGCTGCCCGACTTCGACCGCGACGCCGCCCGCGCCTACCTGCAATCCCTGCTCGGCCCCGCCGCCGACCCGGCAGGCCTCGACAGGGTCATCGACCTCGTCGGCGGCAACCCGCTCAGCCTCCGCCTCGCCGCGGACCTCGTCCGCGCCGACGGCCTCGCCGACCTCACCGGCGCCGGCGCCGACCGCACCCTCGAACGCATCACCGGCGAGGAACTCCACGGTTACCTCTACCGCCGCGTCCTCGACCACATCGAGGACCCGGACGTCTGTCGGCTCGCCCGCCCCGCCCTCGTCCTGCGCCGGCTCACCCCGGACGTGCTCCGCTACGTCCTCGCCGCACCGAGCGGCGTCCCCGTCCACGACGACCAGCGCGCCACCGAACTCTTCGACCTGTTCGCCCGCGAGGTCGCCCTGCTCACCCGCGCCGCCGACGGCGCCCTCGAGCACCGCGGCGACGTCCGCCGCCAACTGCTGCCCCTGCTGCGCGCCGAGGCACCCGACCAGGTCGCCGAGATCCACGAGGCCGCCGTCCTGCACTACGTCCAGCAGGAGGACCTCACCTCCCGCGCCGAGGAGCTCTACCACCGGCTCAGCCTCGGCGAGCCCGCCGCCGAACTCGACCGCCGCTGGCAGCCCGGCGTCGAGGCCCTGATCACCGGCTCCATCGACGAACTGCCGCCCGCCGCCCAGGCCTACCTGGCCTCCCGCTCCGGACGGACCCTGTTCTCCGCCACCCTGCGCGACGTCCCCGCCGAGGAATGGGAACGCCACGCCGAGGTCCAGGTCACCCGGCTGCTCGAACTCGACGACCCGCACGGCGCCGCCGAGGTGATCGCCGAACGCCCCGCCGGCGCCGAGCACGGCCCCCGCCTGCTGCTGCTCGAGGCCAGAGTGCGCGCCGCCCTCGGCGATGTCCCCGCCGCCCGCGCCCTCGCCGACGCGGCCCGCCGCCGCGCCGCCGAACAGCACGAGTCCGCCCTCCAACTGGAGGCCGGCTTCGCCGGCGCCCGCTGGGCCTTCGAGGACGGCCGCGCCGAGGAGGCCGGCCCCGTCCTCGCCGAGGCCGTGCAGCTCGCCGGGGACCTCGGCGACCGGCTGATGGAGGTCCGGGTCGAACTCGCCCGCTGGGAACTGGCCCGCAAGCGCGGGAACGGCGCGACCGACGACGACGGTACCGACGCGGAGGCCGGCATCCGGACCGCCGCCCGGCGGCTGGTCCGGCTGATCGACGGGCGGACGGTCGAACTGATCTCCCAGGACCCGCGTCTGCTGCTCGCCGTCACCGGCGCGGTCGGCGACATGCGGCCCGCACTCGTCCGGCAGAGCCTGCGGGTGATCGGCCTGCGCCGGTTCACCGCCGGCCAGCGGGACGGTCTGGCCCGCGTCCTGACGGAGTGGGACACCGCCCTCGGCGGCGAGGCCGCCCGGATGGCCGCCTCGGCAGGCCCCGGCGCCGTCCTCCCCGCCACCGGCTTCTGGCCCAAGTGGCTGGCCACCGCCACCCCGGCACAGGCCGCCAACGCCCTCACCGCCCTCACCGCAGCCCTCCCCGGCGGCACCCCCGTCCTCGCCGAACTCGCCGCCGTCTACCGTCAATGGCTCGACCGGAAGAAAGGCTGAGCGGCTCCCTCTACGGTTCGGCCAGGGCGCGTTCGGTGATGTTGCGGGCCATGCCGCCGAAGACCACCGCGTGGAACGGCGCCACCGACCACCAGTACGCGTGGCCGGCCAGGCCGTGCGGGTGGAACAGCGCCCGCTGCCGGTACACGGCCCCGCCCGCGCCGTCCGGGGCGACCGACAGCTCCAGCCACGCCGGCCCGGGCAGCCGCATCTCGGCCCGCAGCCGCAGCAGCCGCCCCGGCTCGATCTCCTCGACCCGCCAGAAGTCCAGCGAGTCGCCGACCCGCAGCCGCGCCGGGTCGCGCCGGCCGCGCCGCAGCCCGACCCCGCCGACCGCCCGGTCCGCCCAGCCGCGCAGCGCCCACGCCAGCGGGAAGGAGTACCAGCCGTTCTCCCCGCCGATGCCCTCCACGATCCGCCAGACGGCCTCCGGCGCCGCGCCGACCCGCCGCTCCCGGACGTCCTGGTAGAGGCTGCCGCCCGCCCAGTCGGGGTCGGTGGGCAGCGGGTCGCTCGGCGCCCCGGGCAGCGAAGCCGAGGACCAACGGGTGACGACCTCGGCGTCCCGGATGCGGCGCAGCGCGAGGCGTACCGCGTCATCGAAGCCGATCAGGCCGTGCACCGGCCGGGGCAGGCCGGGGACGGACTGGGTGGGCGGGTCGGGCACGTACCGGGCGATGTCGTGCTCGGCGCGGACGACCTCGTGCCGCAGCGACTCCACCAGCGGCCGTGCGATGGAGTTGGGCACGGGTGTGACCAGGCCGACCCAGAGGCTCGAGAGGCGGGGGGTGAGCACGGGCACCGGTACGACGATCCGGCGGGGGAGCCCGGCGACGGCCGCGTAGCGGAGCATCATCCGGCGGTACGTCAGGACGTCGGGCCCGCCGATGTCGAAGGCCCGGTTGACCTCGGGCGGCAGGTCGGCGGCGGCGACCAGGTAGCGGAGCACGTCCCGGACGGCGATCGGCTGGATGCGGGTGCCGACCCAGCTGGGGGTCACCATGACGGGCAGCCGCTCGGTGAGGTAGCGCAGCATCTCGAAGGAGGCGGAGCCGGACCCGATGATCACTGCGGCGCGCAGTTCGGCGGTCGGGACGCCGCTGGCCCGCAGCAGCCGGCCGACCTCGGCCCGGGAGCGCAGGTGCGGGGACAGCTCGGCGGTCGGCACGCCGGCCGGCACCAGTCCGCCCAGGTAGACGATCCGCCGCACCCCTGCGCGGGCGGCGGCCGCGCCGAAGGCCCGGGCCGCCTCGCGGTCGGTGCGCTCGAAGCCGGGCCCGGTGCCGAGCGAGTGGACGAGGTAGTAGGCGGTGTCGACGCCCTCGAAGGCGGCCGGCAGGGTCTCCGGCCGGGTGACGTCGCCGGTGGCGGTCTCCACCCGGGCCCGCCAGGGGTGGTCGCGCAGCCGGCCGGGGTCGCGGACCAGGCAGCGCACGGCGCGGCCCGCCGCGAGGAGTTCGGGCACCAGCCGCCCGCCGATGTAGCCGGTGGCCCCGGTGACCAGGCAGAGCTGCGGCCGGGCGGTCTGTTCGGTCATCGGGTCTCCCGCAGGTGGGTCAGAAGGCGTACCGCACCGTGAGCCAGGGCGCGTGACGGTCGATCAGGGTGCCGAGCTCGGCCAGCGCCGCGGCCTTGAGGCCGGCCCGGTAGCGGACGTTGCGACTGCCGTTCTCGGACCGCTTGGGCTCCTGCAGGGCGGGCCGCCACAGCAGCTGTTCGGCCTTCGGATGCCAGCCCAGGTTGACCTCGTGCAGGCCCTGGTTGTGCGTCAGCATGATGATCTCCGCAGCGGCCCGGGCTTTCACGGAGGCGGGCAGCATGTCGTCCATCCGGTGCAGCAGCTCGGCCCAGTCCCGCTGCCAGCCCTCGCGCAGGACGACAGGGGAGAGATTGAAGTGCACCTCGTACCCGGCCTCCAGGAAGTCGCCGGCGGCGGCGATCCGGTCCGGCACCGGCGTGGTGCGGACGTCCAGCAGCCGGGCGTCGGCGGGCGGCATCAGCGAGAACCGGATGCGGGTGCGGCCGCGCGGATCCAGGTCCAGCAGGTCGCGGTTGACCCACTTGGTGGCGAACGTGGCCTTGGCGGTCGGCCAGTGCCGGAAGGCCCGGACGAGGTCGGCGGTGTTGTCGCAGACCAGGGCGTCCACCGAGCAGTCGTTGTTCTCGCCGATGTCGTACACCCAGGCGGCCGGGTCGCACTGGTTGGGCTCCGGCTTGCGGCCCTGGCGGCGGACGTGCCCGGCGAGGTAGCCGATGATCCGGTCGATGTTGGTGAAGACGGTGATCGGATTGGCGTAACCCTTGCGCCGCGGCACGTAGCAGTACGCACAGGCGAGCGCGCAGCCGTTGGCGGAGCTGGGGGCGATCCAGTCCGCCGAGCGGCCGTTGGGCCGGGCGGCGAGGGACTTCTTCACGCCCAGCACCAGGACCTCGCTCTTGATCCGCGCCCACCGCTCGACGTTCCCGGCGTTGCCGTGCAGGTGCGGGATCCGCCAGTGCGAGGGCACCTCGACCACCCTGGCCTGCGGAAAGCGTTCCAGTACCTGCCGGCCGCGCGGGGAGGCCGCGGCCTGCGGTTCGGCGTAGATCTCCCGGACGTCGAACAGCGGGAACGGTCGGCGGGCGGTCGGCACGGCGGTCGGTCTCCTGGAGTGGTGCTGTGCGGTGCTGGTCGGGCGGTACGGCGGCTGCGCCCGGCCGCTCGCTCGACCGTACGCCCCGCCGGCCGCTATTCGGAGCGTGCGGCTGCGCGGATTGCCCGCGTCCGCCCGTCAGCCGCGGAGCCGGTCGGCGAGCCAGTCCGCGGTGCCGGGGAGCCAGTCCGGGCGGGCGTTGCCCAGCAGGTGGTCGCCGTGCGGGACGAGCAGGTACTCGCCGCGCGGGGCGCTGCGGGCCAGCGGCTCGCCGTTCACCACGCCGGGGATGGTGTCCATGCCGCCGTCGACGACGCGCAGCGGGCAGCCGATCAGCCCGGCGGCGGCCGTGAGGTCGACGCGGTCGGCGAACTCCCGGGCGGCCGCGCGGCCGCCCGCCCGCTGGGTGAGGGTGTCGGTGACGAACGGCGGCAGCTCGTCCCACACCAGCCGGTACGGGCCGCTGACCGTGGCGGCGGCGCGCACCCTCGGCTCGTGGGCGGCCGCGACCGCGGCGTAGTAGCCGCCCAGGCTGAGCCCGATCAGTGCCGTCCGGGCGGGATCGAGTCCGCCCAGGCCGGTGAGCGCGTCCAGTGCCTCGCCCACCACCGCCTGGTAGTCGGGGCGCGGCGCACCGGTGGCCGCCCGGACGCCCTGCCCGGGGCCGTCCAGGGCGAGTGCGGCCAGACCGCGGGCCAGCAGTGCCTCCACCACGCCGTGGAACTCCTCCTTGCCGGAGTCCATGCCGGGGATCACCAGGACCGTGGCGGGGGCCGGCCCGCCGGTGCCGGCCGGGCGGCGCAGCCAGCCGGTGAAGGTCTCGCCCTCGATCCGCACCGCGCCGGGGTCCAGCCGGGCCAGCGCATCGGCCATCGCCGCGTCCGCCTCGGCGGCGGCGCGGGCCGCGAGGGCCCGGTCCGGGTGCGGCAGCCAGCTCGCGCAGTGGAACCAGCGGGCGGCGGAGCGGTAGGACTCGCCCGCGGAGACGCGGTGGCCGCGGGCATCGGCCGCCCCGGCCGCCTCCACGTGGGCCCGTCCTACGGCACGGAAGGCCGCGGACCAGTCGATGAGCGAGCCCAGCCCGGCGGTGACGCGGTCGTAGGCGAAGGCGTCCAGGCCGGCGGCGATGGCCCGGGAGCGGTTGACGAGGGTGAAGTCGTGGAGGATGCCGGGCAGTTCGAGGAAGGTGGACAAAGCTGGTCCTGAGGGTCGGCGGGCAGTGCCCCCAGCAGACCGCGGGCGGTGCCTGACGGTCCAACAACCGGCCCCGGTGAATCGACAACCAGGGGTTGTCGCCTAAGGTCGGGGAGGTGGATCTGGATCTTGCCCAGGTGCGGGCCTTCACCGCGGCGGCCGACCTGCTGCACTTCGGCCGTGCCGCCGACCGGCTGGGGATCAGCCAGCAGGCCCTCTCCAAGCGCATCGCCCGGCTCGAGGAGGTGCTCGGTGCCCGGCTGCTCGACCGCAGCGGCGGGCGCGGGGTGCGGCTGACCGAGACCGGCGGGCGGTTCCTCGGCCCGGCCCGCCGGGCCCTGGCGGCGGGGGAGCGGGCGGTCGCAGCGGCCACGGGCGGCGGCAGCCTTCGGATCGACGTCTGGGGCCACCTCTACGCGCCGATGCGCAGTCTGGCCCCGGTGCTCGACGGAGCCGGGCTGCCCGCGGTCGAACCGGGCGCCGCCCGGGACTACCCGGCGGTCGTCCGGGCCCTGCGGCGCGGCGAGACCGACCTCGGCCTCGGACGCGTGCCCGCCACCGCCGCCCCGGAGGGCCTCGCCCACCGGACGGTCCGCCTGGAGCCGGTCGACGCCGTCCTCGGCGCCGACCACCCCCTCGCGGACGCCGCGCAGCTGCGGCCGGCCGACCTGCGGGACAGCCTGCTCCACCACCCGGCGGAGCCCGGCCGGCTGGACTTCCTCACCGCCTTCGCCGACCGCTTCGGCGTCTCCCGGCGCACCGGTGGCCCCAACCTGGGCCTGGCACCCTTCCTGGCCGGCATCCGGGACGACCCCCGGGCCTTCTCGCTGTTCCCCGCGGACGCCGTCACCCGCGACCACCCGGGCCTGCGCTTCGTGCCGCTGGTCGGGCCGACCCCGCTCTACGCCTGGTCGCTGCTGTGGACGGGCCCGGAGGAACCGCCCGGGTTCCGTCCCCTCCTCGACGCCTTCGCCCGGACGGCCCGGCGGCTGCGCTGGCTGGAGTACGACCCGGCCCGCGACTGGCTGCCCGGCAGCGGCCGTTGAGCGGCGGGCCCGGCCGCGGGTTCGCGGGGCACGGGTGCGGCCAGGTGGCTGGCCGGGCGGTACCCGATGTGACAGGCTCGCTGCCCGGACCGACCGGTCCGGTCGGTGAATCGCTCGGTCTGCGAGGTGCTCCGTCGTCGAGGTTTCGGCGGCCGATCGGTTCGGTCGGCGAGCCGCTCGGGCGCAGCAGTTCCGCGACGGTCCGTGCGGTGGGCAATCCGATGGGCGCCCGGCTCCGAACACCCGTTACCGATGACTGCCGCCGTCGGTGGACGGCGCGGTCCCCAGTCGATCCGCGGAGGTTCCCGATGCCCGCCACCCGTCAGACGGGCGAGCCGCGCGCCTGTCCGGCCCGCGCCGCGCGGCTGCCCGTGACGACACGTCCCGGCGGGGTGGTGGAGTGAACACCGTCGTCCACCTGTCGGGCCCGCACCGGCGCGGACCCGATCTCAAGGAACTCGTCGCCCAGGTGGCCTTCGGCGACCAGGACGCCTTCTCCCGGCTGTACGACGCCGTGGCCGGCCCGGTCTTCGGCCTGGTCCGCCGGGTCCTGCGCGACCCGGCGCAGTCCGAGGAGGTCACCCAGGAGGTCATGCTGGAGGTCTGGCGCACGGCCGCCCGGTACCAGCCGGAGCGCGGCGAGGTGATGTCCTGGGTGCTGACCATGGCGCACCGCCGGGCGGTCGACCGGGTGCGCGCCGTCCAGGCCGCGGCCGACCGCGACCAGCGGGTCGCCGCGCGCTCCCACACGCCGGCCTTCGACGAGGTCGCCGAGCAGGTGGAGGGCAGGCTGGAGCGCGAGCAGGTGCGGCGCTGCCTGAAGATGCTGACCGAGCTCCAGCGGCAGTCGGTCACCCTGGCCTACTACCGGGGTTACTCCTACCGTGAGGTGGCGGACATGTTGAGTACGCCGCTGGGCACCGTCAAGACGCGGATGCGGGACGGGCTGATCCGGCTGCGGGACTGCCTGGGGGTGGGGTCGTGACACTCGGAGCCGATCTGCACACGCTCACCGGTGCGTACGCCGCGCACGCCCTGGACGAGCCCGAGCGCACCGAGTTCGAGCACCATCTGGCGGTGTGCGGGGCCTGTGCGCTGGAGGTCCGGGAGTTCTCCGCGACGCTGGCCCGGCTCGGCGCGGCCGAGACGGAGGCGCCGCCGCCGGAGCTCAAGGCCCGGGTGATGGCGGACATCGGGGCCGTCCGCCAGCTCGCGCCGCCGGCCGTGCCGCCCGGTGACCCGGGGGCACCGGGC
>NZ_JBFAXX010000060.1:0-51925 GCF_040680995.1 Kitasatospora sp. NPDC051914 | reverse complement strand
AAACCCCCGACGAGACCATCACGACAGCCCTTACCGCCTAGCCTGAAACCGGATCACCGAGTGGCCGTCGATACACCACTCCGGCGGACGTGACCAGGAGGCGTCCCTGCATCGCAGCCTCAGAGATCCGGAAGGTCCCGCCGATTCCGACGAGGTCTTCGCCGCCCACGCCGAAGTGCTCGAGTCCTACCGGATCGACCTGTGGTGGCAGTACGAGTCGGACATCGAAGTCGACTGAACCCGGGGAGTCCGCGACGCACCGGCCGAGGGACCGCGCCTGCACATCGTCGTGTGCAGGCGCGGGAACCACTCGCCCCCTCCGCCTGGAGGCCGTGGCGTGTCCCGGTCCGCTCGTCCCGCCGGTCACCAGCGCCCTCACCGGGCCACTCCGTTCGTCGAGGCTCGCATGGCGCGACATCAGGACGTCGGGCACTCCAGGTCGACCCGGCCGGCCCCGGGTGTCGGACTACTCAGGGAAAGGTGAGTACGTGGACTCTGTCCCGGGCCGGGGCCAACAGGGAGGCTGGGGACCATGCGCCGGATGATGCCGAGACTCTTTCCCTTCCTTCTGCTGGTTCTCGTACCGATTGGAGCATGGGCCGCCTGGCTGGGCTGGGACCAGCACCAGGACGTGCACCCCGACGGCTCGGTGTCCGGCCCGTACGAGGCCTGGCAGGTGATCGGGCTGGTGCTGACCCTGCTGGTGCCGGTGTACTGGGCCGCGTCCCGGAACCGCGTCGCGGCTGCCGTGCTGGGCACCACGGCCGGTCTGACTGCCGCCGCCTGGTACGACTGGTCGGACGATGCCAGCGGCCTCTTCGCGATCGGCGTGGGCATGGTGATGGTGGGGAGCCTCGTGGCGACCTCCCTCGTCTCCGCCCCGATCGCCGCTCTGACCCACCGGGGAGGGCCCGCCACCCTGCGGCCGACCGGGGTGTGACCACGGCGCCGGGGACGATCGCGAGGCCGGAGGCGGCCGGGTCGCCGGTCGTCACCGGCGGCGAGCAGACCAAGCCCGGCTTCCTCGCCCATCCGCTCCAGGGGCTGTCCGGCCCGTCCTCCGAGGGGTCGTCATCCCCTTCCGACGGCCACCGGCGGCAGCTGCCCGTCCTCACCGCAGGCCCGTTCCGCTACAAGACCGGTGCCGCCGAGTACCTGCGGGCCGCGCAGCGGCACGCTTCCGTCCCGGTGAAGCAGGCCGTCGCCTGTCCTTTCGGCGCTGAGCCTGCTCGGGATCCGACCCACCGCAGCACACGCAGGGCCCGGACCACCGGTCCGGGCCCTCCCTCGTGTGCCGGGCACCGCCGGTCTGTCCGCCCCGCGCCCGAACGGAGCGGGGCGGACAGACCGGTTCACTGCCGAGCCCGGACATCGGGGATACAGCGGAGTCCTCCCGGCCTGCAGGAAGCCGGCCGGGAGCGCTGTCACATCAGGAAGACCACGTCGATCTGGCCGTCGGTGCGGGTGGTGATAGTCGCCTCACCCGGCCCCTGGGCGGGACTGGTGTTGAGGAAGGCCGCCGCGGCATCCGCGTCCGGCCTCACGGTGTGGCGCCACGTCTTGGTGCCGTCCGCCGTGTTCCTCGCCATCGACCTCTTGAGCTCGACATCGGACTCGTTGAGCTGAGTCATGGACAACTCCTTTCGAACAGTTGACTGATGGAAAACGCCTCTCTGACGAAGCGTCAGAAACCGGATTCCACCAGTGCCGGTCCGATACTCAGAGTGACGGCACACTTCGCCGTTACGGCAGCACACCACTCCGCCAGATGGACGTACGCCCCCCGCCTTGCGAAGCCTGCTCGGCCCCGGCTCAGGCCGCCCGCCCGTACGACGATCTTCCGAGGTCCTCCCGGTGCTCCAGTGGGACTACTGACGACCTGAGACCGGCTCCGCGAGGGCGAGTTCGGTCCACCGCGCCAACTGCCCGGCGTGGCTGCCGGCCTCCGTCGCCCGGGCGACCGCCGCGATCTCCTCAGGTGCGGGCTCGCCTCCGCGGGAGAGCAGATTCAGTGGCCAGGCCGGGGTGCCGAGGCCGCCGACCGGGCCACCCGGTCGGCGGCCTGCGAGGGATCGCGCGTCAGTCCGCGGTGCGGTGGCGGCCCGGGCGCTCGTCGGGCGGGCAGTCGTAGGAGGTGAGGTAGTCGGCGGTCGGGGTGCCGACGCCGGTGACCGGGTCGTAGCCGCGGTCGGCGACGAGCGAGGTGTCGTGGCCCATGGTGCGCAGCGAGGTGGTGGTCCCGTCGCTCGCATCGACCCTGTTGTCGAAGTCCACGCGGACCTGGGCGAGTTCGGTGCCGGGGCCGAAGGGGTGGTCCACCACGTCGTGGTAGGCGGAGGTCCCGTAGCGGGCGTAGATCGCGGGGTTGGCGAAGCCGATCGGCGAGCCCTGGGCCTGCTGGGCGAGTGCCTGGAGGGCGGCGATGACGGGGCAGGCGAGGCTGGTGCCGCCGATCCGGTACTCGCCGTACCGGACGCTCCCGTCGGGGAAGGTCTGGGACTGGCCGACGAGGAAGCCGGTGTTGGGGTCGGCGACGGCGCCGATGTCGGGGACGACCCGGTTGCGGCCGCCGTTCGCGCCGGACAGCGACGGCGGGACGACGCCGCGCTGGTAGTGGGGTTGCGGGAAGCGGGCGCTGGTGCCGCCGCCCGCGCCGCCGTTGAACGTGCCGGGGAGGTCGGTCCAGCCGGTGCCGTCCGCGGAGAGCACGGACTTCAGCGTGCCCCAGCCGGTTTCGAAGCGGTACGCGTCGGAGGCGTCCAGCGCCAGGGAGGTGCCGCCGACGGCGGTGGCCCAGGGCAGTGAGGCCGGCATGTCGGTCTGCTTGGTGCCGGTGGCTCCGAGTTCGTCGCCGGAGTCGCCGCTGGAGAAGTAGAACCCGATGCCGGTGACCGCACCGCGCTTGAACAGGTGCTGGTAGACCCGGTCGAAGGCGGGGTCGCCGGCGTTCTCCGGCGCGCCCCAGGAGTTGGAGACGATGTCGCCCAGGTGCTGGTCGACGACGCGGTCGAGGGCGTCGACGAGGTCCTGGTCGTAGCAGGAGGAGGCGCCGACGTAGGAGATGTCCGCGTCGGGGGCCACCGCGTGCACGGCCTCGATGTCGAGGGTCTGCTCGCCGTACCAGCCGGCCGCGTCGCAGCCGTCCGGGTCCACCTCCGGCGGGGCCGTGTGCGTCCACACCGCCGGGTCGTAGCGCAGCAGTTGGTTCTTGCCGTACGGGGCGTCGCCGTGTTCGGCGGCGTAGCGGGTGACGTCGTCGCCGATGGTCGGGGAGTCGTAGGCGTCGACGACGGCCACCGTGACGCCGCGGCCGGTGAGGCCGGTCGCGCTCGCGCCGTACGCGGTGCGCAGCCGGCTGCCGTTGAGGCCCTGGATCGCGTAGGGCCGGACGGCACCGTACGCCGCGGGGGTGCCGGTGGCCGGATCGGAGCCGAAGTAGGCAGAGAACGGGGGCGAGTTGACGAAGGCGCCGCCCGGGCCCGGCAGGGTGTCCCGGTGCTGCTGCCGGCCGGGCCGGACCTTGCTGGGGGCGGTGTTGAGTCCGGTGACGCTCAGCACGTCGTCGGCCAGGTCGGCGGGCACGGTGACCTCGCCGGCCGGTGCCCGGTAGGTGCGGGTGCCCTTGCGGTAGGTGTGCAGTTCGGTGCCGAAGGCCCGCTCGGCGTCGGCGGCATCGCCCTCGGCGGTGAGGTAGTGGCTGTTGGAGGAGGTGACGTGCATGCCTGAGGAGTGCAGCCAGCTGCCGACCTTGGTGCTCTGCGCGTCACTGCTGCCGAACCGCTCGGCCAGCTGTTGCGGCGTCAGGAAGCGGCCGTACTGGTCGGAGGCGGGGTCGGAGACCTCGCGGGCGAGTGCGTCCAGTCCCTCCTGGTCGCGTCCGGCGAGGTAGACCCGTACGGTGACGGGCGCGTCGGCGCGTTCCCTGCCCTGGTCGGCGGCGGTACGGGTCCAGTTCGGCGCTGTGCCGGGGACGGTCGCGCGTCCCTGTGGTGCCGGGGTGTCCGCGAGCGCCGGGGTGCCGGCCGCGGTGGCGGCCAGGAGCGGCAGCAGGGCTGCGGCGACCAGTCCGGTTCTGGTGCACGACGGGCGGATGCGCATGCAGGAACAGCCTTCCGGTCGGGGGCGGGACCGCGGGTCCGGGTGCTCGGCCGCACCGGCCACGCCGGCCGCCCTCGACGCTAGGTCGCTGCGCTGTCCGACCAGGGCAGCCCGAATGCGACGCACCGTCGGCTTCACCCGCCCGGTGGCCGGGGCGCCTTCCGCAAAGCACGCGTGAACGCCCGGGCCGGCTTCGACGCGCGGGAATCGGAAGTGGGGGTGAAGGGATTGTTCGAGGCTGCGTTTACAACGTTATACAGGCGTCGCGCTCAGACAGGCAAGAGCATTCCCATGCTCCATTCCGGGCGGGCGCCCCTTCGTCACGCCGCTTCTGACGCCACCTCGGCAGCCGCCGCACCCGATGGTCGGCGGCGTGCACTCCCCCGCTGCTTCCGCCGAGCAGTCCAGGCATCTGCCCAGGCCGACGGCATGTCCGACGTGACCGGCGGGCCGGCGGTCCGCCTGGGCGCAGCGCCCGAGGTGGCCGACTTGGCGATACATCGACACATCGTCATGTCCTGCTGCCGCAGGTCGACATCGCGCGAAGTGGGCACGCGGAGGGCTTTCCTACAACGCATCGCTCCGAAGGGGTGGACACGACCTCGGGGTCGTGCTGTCATGCTGGCTGCCCCGATTTTCCAACGTTGGAACGGAACTCCACCCACCCCCTCGCGACACCGGTCCGCCGCCGGTGCCGGGCGCTGCGGCATGCCGTCGCACCGTGGCACACCGCCGCAGTCGCGCCGCCCGGCCGAAGAGCCGGCGGCCGCCCGCTCCCGTTCCGGGCCGACCCCGTCCGTTCTCCGCCACAACTCCCACCCGCCCCCGCCGGGAAGGCACCCGGCCGGGAAGGGGCGGCCCACCCCCTGTGAGGAGCATCCGCTTGAGACGACAGCCAACCCGCCGGCCGTGGCGCGGGATGTGGTCGCTGCTGCTGGCAGCGACGCTCTCGCTGCCCGTGGCCGGCCTGGTCCCCGCCGCTTCGGCGGCCGCACCGGCCGACCGCGCGACCGCCTTCGCCGCAGCCGACCCGGATGCCCAGGTGCACGGCCTGAAGGGCGAGTACTACCGGATGTCGGCCCCCGGCGCCCGCGACTTCGCCGAGCTCGGCGGCACCGCACTCGACCCAGCATCGATCTTCCCGGCCTGGCCGGCACGTTCCAGGAGATGACGGGACGCCAGGAGAACACCACCGCCCGGTGGACCGGGTCGATCACCGCGCTGGTACTACCATGCGGACAAGCTGGGACTGCTGGTCTGGCAGGACTTCGTCTCCGGCGACTACAGCACCGCCGCAGGACGCCAGGCGTTCACCGACGAGGGCGCGGCCGAGATGAAGCTGCTGCACAACTCCCCCTCGGTGATCGGCTGGATCGTCTTCAACGAGGGCTGGGGCGAGTGGGAAAGGACGGAGACCGGCAAGCTGGCCGAGGCGGTCAAGGCGGCCGACCCGTCCCGCCTGGTCAATGCGCACAGCGGCGTCAACTGCTGTGCCTCCAAGGGTGATTCCGGCAAGGGCGACATCATCGACCACCACGACCACGGCAACACCGACCCGGCCTTCCCCGACG
The DNA here is from genome assembly GCF_040680995.1 of Kitasatospora sp. NPDC051914. Taxonomy (NCBI): domain Bacteria; kingdom Bacillati; phylum Actinomycetota; class Actinomycetes; order Kitasatosporales; family Streptomycetaceae; genus Kitasatospora; species Kitasatospora sp. NPDC051914. The sequence goes on along the minus strand of NZ_JBFAXX010000060.1, from coordinate 46,256 downwards.
CCACCCGGGCCGCGATGGACGGTGAGCACGGCGGCTTCACCCTCCGCTCCCCCTGCCACATGTGGCCCGGCGCCCCGACCGTGATCTACAGCGGCGTGGCCGACAAGGCGGCGCTCACCCGGAGGTACGTCCAGAACACCGAGACGTTCTACCTGGCGGCGGCCGGCGCCGAGCTCTCCGGCTCGGTCTACACACAGGTCACCGACGTGGAGAACGAGCTCAACGGCCTCTGGACGTACGACCGGAGGCAGATCAAGGTCGACGCCGCCCAGGTCCGCGCGGTCAATCTCAAGGTCATCGCGGCCGGCGCCGCCGCGGGCGCCCGCTCCGAGCTGCACGGTGGCGGCTCCTGGACGCTCGACGAGGGCACCGGCGCCACCGCCGCCGACCAGGGCCCCAACCACGCCGACCTCGCCCTGACCGGCGGCACCTCCTGGGCGCCCGGCGTCAGCGGCAGCGCTCTGAAGGTCGACGGCCAGGGCCAGTACGCGCAGACCGCCGGCCCGGTGCTCGACACCACCAGGAGCTACTCGGTGGCGGCCTGGGTGACCCTGGACGCCCTGCCCGGCAACTACGCCTCCGCCCTCAGCCAGGACGGCCGGCGCATCGAGAATCCGTTCTACCTGCAGTACGGCCAGGGGGCGTTCGCCTTCAGCCTGCCCGGCGGCAACCGGGCCCGGCTGCCGATCACCCCGCAGCTCGGCCGGTGGTACCACCTGGTCGGTGTGCACGACGCGGCGAGCTCCACGATCCGGCTGCACGTCGACGGCGTCCTCGCCGCATCCGTGCCCGCCGGCCCGGCCGACGTCAGCACCGGCCCGCTCGCGGTCGGCCGCGCCAAGTACAACGGCCAGAACACCGACTTCTGGAACGGTTCGGTCGACCAGGTCCACGCCTACGACCGGGCCCTGACGGCAGCGGAGGTGAGTGCGCTGCACAGCGCGGAGGCCCCCGCGTAGCGGCGGCACGGCGCTCGGCCCCGGCAGCGGACGTCCGCTGCCGGGGCCGAGGGCCGTGCACGCGGTGCAGCAGTCACGGCGACTCGGGTCCGAGGGCGCTGCGGGCAGCGGCGAAGAGGCGTTCGCAGCGCTGCGCCATCGCGTCCGCGGACTCCTCGGGGTGCTTGATCCACCAGCGGACCAGGGCGGTGGCCAGGCCGCGCCAGGCGTGGGCGAGCGCGTCCGCGTCGAGCAGGTCCGCCTCGGGTGCACCGGTCTCGGGTGCACCGGCTTCGGGCGCGTCCGCGGAGCCCGTCCGGTGGAGGACGTCGAGGGTGCCGATCGCCGCGAGGTCGTCGACGGCGGCCCGGTAGTGGGCGGCGAGCCGGGCGGGTTCGCTGTCGGGCGGCAGCGAGGTGTCGTAGAGGACGAACCAGGCCTCGCGCTGCCCCTCGAGGGCGGTGAAGAGGTTGTGCAGCACGCGCACGGGCGTCGGCGGGCGGGCGTCGCCGGCGGCGTCCATGGCGGTGCGGATGGCCTCCAGCAGTCGGTCGCCGACGGGGGTGAGGCAGGCGAGGTAGAGGTCCTGCTTGGGGCCGAAGTACTGGTGCAGCAGGGTCTTGGTGACGCCGACGCGCGCGGCGACGGCCGCGAGGGAGGTCGCCTCGTAGCCGCGGCGGCCGAACTCCTCGGTGGCGGCCGCGAGGATCTGCCGTTCGCGGTCGGCTCTCGGGACGCCCTTGGTGCCGGCCCGGGAAGGGGGGATTGCCATGCCCTGGATCTTACCTTACGGTAATTTACCGCTTGGTAAATTCCTTTCCCCGCCGCCCGAGGGAGCCCCATGGCCGAGGCCGCCGCACCCCGTACGCACCGCACCCGCTCCTGGTGGGGCTGGGGCTGGGCCGACGCCCACCCCGACGACGCCGAATGCATCGCCATGGGCGCCCTCGTCCCCGGCACCCTGGCCCGCCCGCTGCCCCTGCCGGAGATCGCCGACCTGCGGATCGGCCCGCCGGCCGTCACCCCGCCGATCACGCTGGCCCCCCTGGTCACCGCCGACCCGGCAGCACGCGCCTCGCACACCATGGGCAAGGCCTTCCGCGACGTGGCCCGCGCCCTGCGCGGCCGCCCGGGCCGCATCCCCGACCTCGTCGCCCACCCGCGCTGCGACCAGGACGTCGCGGACCTGCTGGAGTGGGCCGGCGAACACCGCGTGGCCGTCGTCCCCTACGGCGGCGGGTCCTCGGTCGTCGGCGGCGTGGAGTACCGGGGCGAGGAGCACCGCGCCGTGCTCTCCCTCGACCTCACCGCCATGGACCGCGTCCTGGAGATCGACACCGCAGACCGCTCCGCCCTCGTCCAGGCCGGCATCCTCGGCCCGGCCCTGGAGGACCGGCTGCGACCGCACGGCCTGACCCTGCGCCACTTCCCGCAGAGCTTCGAGTTCTCCACCCTCGGGGGCTGGCTCGCCACCCGGGCCGGCGGCCACTACGCCACCGGCCGCACCCGCATCGACGACTTCGCCCAGTCCCTCCGCGTGGTCACCCCCGCCGGCACCGGCACCTCCTGGCGGCTCCCCTCCTCCGGTGCAGGCCCCTCCCCCGACCGGTTCTTCCTCGGCTCGGAGGGCGCCCTCGGCGTCATCACCCAGGCCTGGATGCGGCTGCAGGAACGCCCCGCCCACAAGGCCTCGGCAGCCGTGGCCTTCGCCGACCTCCAGGCCGCGCTGCAGGCCGTGCGCGCCATCGCGCAGTCCGACCTCGTGCCGGCGAACTGCCGTCTGCTCGACGCCGGCGAGGCCGCCCTCTCCGGCGCGTCCCAGGACGGGTCCGCCGTCCTGGTGCTCGGCTTCGAATCCTCCACCGCCCCCGTCGAGGACCGCCTCGCCCTGGCCCTCGAACTGGCCCGCGCCCACGGCGGCACCACCGGGAAGACCGGGGCCGACGCACCGCCGGACGCCGCCGTCGGGGCCTGGCGCAGCGCCTTCCTGCGCATGCCGTACCTGCGCGACGGCCTCGCCCGGATGGGCGCCGTCGTCGAGACCTTCGAGACGGCCGCCACCTGGGACCGCATCCCGGCCCTGATCGACGGCATCCGCAACGGGGTCGGAGTCGCCGCCCGCAAGGCCACCGGCTTCCCCGCCCTCGTCAACTGCCGCCTCACCCACGTCTACCCCGACGGCGCAGCCCCCTACTTCACCGTCGTCGCCGGCGGCCGGCCCGGCGACGAGGCCGCCGTCTGGGACGAACTCAAGGCCGTCGCCGAGGACGTCCTGCACCGCCACCGCGCCACCATCACCCACCACCACGCCGTCGGCCGCGACCACCGCCGGGCCTACGACCGCCAGCGCCCCGAACCCTTCGCCCTCGCCCTCCACGCCGCCAAGCACGCCCTCGACCCGCACGGCATCCTCAACCCGGGCGTTCTCGTCGGCAGTTGACGGCGCGCTGCTCCGGTGCCCCCACGCGCACCGGAGCACGATCTCCACCATGCGCGCCAGGGTGACCACACACCCGGGCGTCTCGGCCGGCCGGCGGAGCGATCGGCTGACCGTCAAGAGCGGCCCCGAGGCCTCGCGAACCCCCGTCGCGGCGAGGCCCGGGGCCGCTCTCCCTCACGGCCCGCCCCGCATGCACGCTGCGCTGGACCGTTGCCGAGCCAGTGCATCACCAAGTGATGGGCACAGTGGCGCGGATCAACTGGACCGTCGCCTGTGCCGTCAGGCGGCCGCCCTCCCCGCCGATCGACCGACAGAACGTGACGATCATCAGGAGGGCGGCTCCCCGGCGCACCTCGAGCGGGGTCATCTCCCAGAGCTCCCGGGCGGGCGGCGCGCCATGCTCCCGGTACGCCGCCCAGATGCCGTAGACGAGACTGGAGACCTGGTCAGGAGCGGCGGCCAGCTTGCGGAGCCTGGCCACGGTCTCATGTTCGCTGAGCCCTGGCTGCGGGCGGGCGACCGTCGGGCCGAGCAGGACCAGCACCCCTCCCACAGCGCGCAGTGAGGAGATCGCCGGACTGGAGCCCGCCCTCGCCGCCCAGACCGGACACCCGGCCGTCGCCGAGGTCGTCGCCCGGGTGATCGAGACCCGGCTCGCCTTCCTGACCGAGCTCTGCACCGACCTCGGGTTCGACCCGCCGACCGACCGCCATCGGACCCTCGCCTCCTACACCGCCTACCTCGGCTGGCTCGAACTGCGCCGGACGGCCCCTCGGCTCGCACCGGAGGCCCTGCCCCAAGACCCCCTCGGCCGCCCTGGACCACCTGGTCGCCATGCTCCTCGCACCGGCCCGGCCGCCGGTCCCCGCAGCCGGGCCGCTGCCCCCGGTGATCCCCGCGGCCGACTGAGGGGATGTCCGGTCCGGACGCTCCGGCGCGACCCCGGCGTCGCGGCAGACGCCGGAGAACCGGACTCTCCGCCGGGGACAGGCGAGCGGTACCCGGGCCGCCGCCCGCGTGTCCTGCGCCCGCCCAGCGCACGGCCGGGGTGGGCGCCGACCGTGCCGTTGCTGCCCAGCGGAAGGCCCGCTCCTCCTCGTCCGGCGCTGGCCCGTGCCGAGCTGGGCGGCGGGCTGGAGCCGGCGCGGATCGGCGCGGCGGTCGCGGCGGCGGTGGCCGAGCTCCGCCGAGGCGGACCACCGCGAGCGGCCGAGGGTCGCCGAGCGGGTGAGCAGGGCCGGTCAGGAGCCGGAGACGGCTACCGTCAGGCCGTCGCCGATGGTGGTGACCACGACGGAGACGGCGCCCTTGGTCGCGGAGACGGTACCGGCCGCGCTGACGACGTCGTAGCCGGCCGCCCGGAGGGCGCTGCCGTAGGCGGCGACATCGGTGCCGGTGTAGGTGAGGACGTAGGCGCCGGCGTCGCCGGTGACCGAGGTCAGCTTGCCGCCGGGGAGCGGCAGGCCGGCCGGGAGGTCGGCGGGCTTGGCGGGAGACTTGCCCGCTGCCGAGGCGGCGGGGCTCGCGGGAGCGGCGGAGACGGTGGCCGAGCCGCCGTTCACCGAGACCGAGCCGCCGTCGCCGTTCACCACCACGCTGGATTCGGACACCGCCGCGGCGGGCTTGGGGGCGGGGCCGGCGTCCTTGGTGCAGGCGGCGGTGCCGAGGCCGCCGACGGTCAGGGCGAGCAGGAAGGCGGAGGTGCGCGCGGTGACGGACATGGTGACGTCCTCTCAGCTGACGGTGAGTCGGATTTACGGACGCAAAGGATGTTGACAGATGAAAACCCTCTTTGACAAGTGAAAACCGGCTACCTAGCGTTGGGACATGGACGAGACCGCAGTGGTGCGCAACCAGGAACTCCAGCGCCAGTGGTACGGAGCGCCACTCGGCGAACTCTGCCGGGACCTGTGCGCGAGCTTCGCGATCACCCAGTCGGCACTCGCCGAGATCCTCGGCATCTCGCCCGCCATGCTCAGCCTGGTGATGCGCGGCCAGCGGGCCCGGATCGCCAACCCGGACGCCGCCGCCCGGTTCGCCACCGTCCTGCAGCTCGCCCAGGACGTACGCAGCGGCGCGGTGCCCGCCGAGCGGGCCGCGACCCGGCTCGACGAGATCCGCTCCCGGACCACCCCCGGGCAGGACTCGTTCGGCGCGCAGGTCGGATCATCCGTGCCGCCGCCGATCGGCGGAAGCGACGAGTCCAGTGAACGGTGGTTCGTCCGCTCGCTGCGCGACCTGCTCACCTCGGCCGCCAGCGCAGCCGAGATCCTCGCCGCCGCCGACACCCTCGAACCGCAGCACCCCGCACTCGCCGAGATCCTCCGGACCTGCGGCGCCGGCCGCACCGACGAGGCGGTGGCGCTCCTGCGCCGATACAACCTGCTCCGCTGACGGCCTCCGGTGGCCACCCGACGGCCCCGGTTTCCGGCTGCGGTCTGTCGGTTCCCGGAGAACCCGCTGCGCCTTCGGCCGTCCATCCAGTCCCTGGCGGTCCGTTGCCTCCCCGGCAGACCGGCAGGCTGGAGGCCAGCTACCCTGATCGCCATGAGAGCAGGGGGGCTTCTCGCCGGCCGGTACACACTCGTGGAACCGCTCGCCGCCGGCGCGCAGGGCACGGTCTGGCGGGCCGTCGACCGCGAGAACGGGACGGACGTCGCGGTCAAGGTGATCGGGGCCTCGGACGTCGGGGCACTGCTCCGGCTGGTCTGCGAACAGTCGGTGCGGCTCGGCCACCCGCACGTGCTGGCGCCGCTGGACTGGTTCGTCCGCGACGGAGAGGCGTGGCTGGTGCTACCGCTCGTGCGCGGCGGGACCTTGGCCGGCCTGCTCGCCGACTACGGCGAACTCCCGCCCCAGGTCGGGTTGCTGCTCGCCGAACAAGTCCTCGACGCTCTGGTGGCGGTACACACCGCCGGGCTGGTCCACCGCGACGTCAAGCCCTCCAACCTGCTGCTGGCGGCCACCGGCACCGGGCGACCGCACCTCTACCTGGCCGACTTCGGAGTCGTGCAGTGCCGACCGCACCTGCGGCTCACCGAGCACCGGCTGGTGGTCGGCACCCCCGACTACCTCTCGCCCGAGGTCCGGGGCGGCGAGGGCAGCTCGCCCGCCCAGGACGTCTACGCGGCCGGCCTGGTCCTCGCGGCGCTCGGGGCGCCTCGCGAGGTGGTCGCCGCGATGACCGCCGACCGCCCGGAGCAGCGACCCACGGCCGCCACCGCGCTGGAGGCCATCGCTTCGGCGCGGGCAGCACTGGGGCCGGAGAGCTGGCCGGTGGTCTGGTGGGGGGAGGAGTTCGGCGTCCTCGACCAGTTGGCTGAGGCGGCGGGCCCTGCCGTTCACGCGGGGGCGCAGCGGGACGACGGACCCGTGTCGTACGAGGGCGGGCAGACCGGGGGAGCGCCCGGAGCTCGGTCGGTGGCCGGGACGACCGGCCGTTCGAAGCGTCAGGGTGGACTGGTTCGGTGGGTGGTCGCCGCTGTCGTGTTGTTGGCGGCGGCGGCGGGTGGGGTGGTGGCCCTGGAACATGGTGCGGACGACGGTCCGGTGGGAGCGTCCGGCTCGACCCGACCCTCGGGGACGACGGCGCCGTCCAGGCCGGGCTCCCAGCCGACCGCCGCGGGCCGTTCCCCGCGCGCGGTGCCGAGCGACGCCGATATCGCCGTCCCGGACCCCGACGGGCCGACGGCCTTCAGCCCGTGCGAGGCCGCCCAGCAGTACCGGGTACGGTTCAGCCCCGAGGGCTACCTGCTGGTGTGCGAGCACCTGCCCGGCAGCCGCGACTACGAATGGACGCCGCAACGCGAGGACTGAACCCCGCAGCGCGGGCTCAGCGGCGGACGCTCGACAGTCGGCGGACTCCGGGCGAACGCGGAGCTTGTCGAGCGCGGCGCCCGCCGGACCCCACCCCGGACCCGGCAGCCGTCGGTGTGGCGGCTCAGGGAAGTTCCACACGTCGATGGCGTTGTAGTTGTCGCGGGCCAGGGTCTTGCCGTCGGGGCTGAACGCCACCGCGTTTGCGGCTCTCCTGCCGACGGTACCCGCGGCCGTGCGGCTGGCCACATTCCAGAGCCGGACGGTGTTGTCGAAGGCGCCGCTGCCGCTGGCCAGGGTCCTGCCGTCCGGACTGAACGCCACCGAGTTCAAAGAGTCGGTGTGGCCGTGAGGGTGAACAGGTGGTGGTCGTCGTCGAGGTTCCTGACGATGAACACGATGCCGGATGCCGCTGCGGCGAGTGCGGTGACGGCACCGAGGACGAGCCGGTGGTGGTGACCGCGGTGCCTTCGAGGGCTTTGGCGATGCCGAAGTCGATGATGCGTGGGCCGTCGTCGGTGATCAGGATGTTGGAGGGCTTCAGGTCACGGTGCACCAGACCGGCCCGGTGGATGGAGGCGAGTGCCTCCGCCAGCCCGGAGCCGAGCTCCCTGACCTGCGGTTCGCCGAGTGGTCTGGAACGCTGGATCACGGTGGCGAGGTCGGGGGCGTCGAGGTAGGCACTGGCCACCCACGGCCGGACGGCGTCGGGGTCGGTGCCGACGTTGGCCCAGCCGGTGTTCGCGGCGAGGTCGTAGATGCCGTACGGGATCGCCTTGCCCGGGCCCTGCCGGTCGAGGAAGTCGTGCGTCTTGACCTGTGGCGGCTCGCCCGCCGGCCGCCACTGGCGGCCGGCGTTCTTGTAGTCGCCGACGAGTTCCTTCTTCTTGGTGTCCACGCTGATCACCGGCTGCCCGGTGTCCATGTGGGCCGTGGCCTGCTCGTTGATGTAGCGGAACTGGGTGTCGCGGTCCGGGTGTTGGGATCCCTCGATGGTCTTGGCGTTGGCCTGCAGGCTGAAGCCTTCCTTCCGCAGCAGGTCACCGACCGTGTCGGCGCCCACCCGGTGGCCCTGCCGGGTCAGCTCGTCGGCGAGTTTCCTGGTCGACTTCGTCGTCCAGCGCAGCGGCGACATCGGATCCCCGCGCTCATCCGGTTCGACCAGGACCAGCAGCGCCGGCCGCAGTGCCGGGTTCACCTCCGAGACCCTCTTCCGACCGCCGCCGGGCCGGCGGACCCGCCCCAGCGGTTCCGCCCCGGACTCCAGCTCGTCCACGCCCCTACGGACCGTGCTCTCGCTGACCTTGGCCGCCTGCGCGACCGCCCGGATCCCGCCGTGACCCAGCAGCCGGGCCTCGGTTGCCATCAGCAGACGCCGCTGCCGCTCATCGAGGTGCGGGAACAACACCTCGAACTTCAGGGCGAGTTGGCCGCGGATCGACTCGGAGATGCGCATACCACGTCAACGAGCCGGACAGCAGGAAGCAACACGTCGATTCTCTGCGAGCCCTAACGCAACGGTGTTGCTGTCGATCACAGACCCCTTTCGCGGCGGGGCTCCACCGGCGGCTCATCGACGATGCGGTCGCGGATCACGTAGCGGTCCCGGTACCACAGGCCGAGGAAGAGCAGAATTCCCAGCGCTCCGACCGCCATGAGGATGATGCCCACCGTGTCGAGGTCGACTTCCGAGACGTGCCAGTTCACGGCAAAGGCGAGAATGGCGCCGGCCGCGAGCAGGAATATGGAGACTCCCAGTCCCATTGCTTGTTCCTCCTGATCTACCGTCGGGCGCGTGAGCGTTGCCACAGTGGTGCCGCGAGTGCGACGACCACTACGGCGAAGCCCACCTGAAGCAGGTGCCGGACCCAGTCCACGCCGCCCGTGCGCTCGACGCCGAGCCAGCCGGCGGTCGCGTTGCCGAGCCAGGCTCCGGCCGCTCCGAGGAGCATCGTCAGCCACCACGGGATCGCCTGCCGCCCCGGCAGGATCAGTTTGGCGATCAGCCCGAGCACGAGTCCGATGAGAAGAATCCACAGAATCTGGAACATCCGTCCCACCTCGCGATCATGGGCCTGCCGATCGAACCGACCATGGTCCTGCAGAATTCGTCTTTCCGGATGCGCGGTTCTTATACCTCTTGTCGATCGGCGACGGGAAGAATCTTTTGCGGGCGGAATCCGTCCGAGTCCCGGGAGGACGCTGCGCGGGAGCCGGAGAGCACTCGCCTGCCGTCCGCGGCACCGCCGGAGAGGCAGAGCCGCCGCGCTGCTGTACGGACCGGCCCTCCTCGCCCAGCCGGCTTCGGCGTGCCCCACCCTGCCCCTGGCCCTGCCCTTCGGTCCGTCGGGGCCGGAAATCGTGTCGTGCCGCGCACCTGACGTGCCGTAGAGTCGTCGTGCCGACGCGGGGTGGAGCAGCTCGGTAGCTCGCTGGGCTCATAACCCAGAGGTCGCAGGTTCAAATCCTGTCCCCGCTACCACCAGGCCGGGCCCGGTACGCCTCGACGTACCGGGCCCGGCCCGTTTCACGTTCACACCCGGACGTCCCGCCGGGGCGTTCCCTAGCGGGTGACCACGGTGTGCACGGGGTAGATCTTCGGTTCTGCGTGCGGGGCGCCGAGCTCGTGCAGGATCGGGACGATGATCTCGCCGAACCGCTGGAAGGCCTCCTCGGACTCCCAGACGTCGACGACGAGCCAGCCGCCCGGAGTGGGCATGGCGGTGTGGGAGATGAGGCCGGGCACGGGCCAGTCGGAGGGCTTCGTAACGGCCCCTTTCCCGCCGGTCACCCTGTCCGCGCTCTGCTCGTACTGGTCCTGGGTCATGCCCTGGACATCGAAGACTGCAGCGATCGCCATCATGGACTCCGTCTCGGATGGACATGGTCCACCCCAGTCGATCACCGCAGTGGGCGGCACACCCGCCGGCCTGCGCCGAACGGACGTCCCGGCGGCCGCGTGCGGTCGCCCACCTGCGCCGCGCGACCGCCTTCATCGAGGACGACGCCCACCGGCCCCTCACCCTCGTCGGGATCGCCGATGCCGCCGTGTCGGGAGGTCCTCGAAGCGGACGTGGCGGAGGATGTCGAGAACGGCCCGGCGGCTCCGTCCCAGGGGCGGATGCGGCCGCCGCGGCCGCGACTCACCGAGGAGACCCGGTATGACGATCCAGCGGATGGACAACGTCCTCATCGTTGTCGAAGACCTTGACGCCGTCGTTTCGTTCTTCGTCGAACTCGGCATGGAGCTGGAGGGCAGGGCGCCGATCGAGGGGCGTTGGGTGGAGCGTGTCATCGGGCTGGACGACGTCCGGCAGGAGGTCGCGATGCTGCGGACCCCGGACGGCCACGGCCGGATCGAGCTGGCGATGTTCCACTCGCCGAAGGCGGTCGGCGCCGGTCCGAAGGACGCGCCGACGAACACGCCGGGCATTCGCCGCATCATGTTCGCCGTCGACGACGTCGAGGACGTCGTTGCCCGCCTGCGCACCCACGGCGCCGAACTCGTCGGCGAGCTGGCGCAGTACGAGGACGTCTACCGGCTCTGCTACGTCCGCGGCCCCGAGGGCATCGTCGTCGGACTCGCCGAGCAGCTCGGCTGAGGACGAGCGGACGAGCCTTCCCGGCAGGTGCGACCCCGTGTCGGCCGAGTGGAAGCCCGGGAGCGGGGTCCGGGTCGGACCGGGTCGGACAGGACCGGCCTTCAGGCCCGTGTCGCGGTGATCAGCCAGGTGGCCGAGGAGCAGAACACACGTCGGACCTCTCGTGGGCACCCAGGGTCGTTCGCAGGGCGGCCAGGGCCGGTCCCTCGGGACCGACGACCCTGACCCGCCTCCACCGCAAGCCGCACCGCCGGAGGCGACGGCCCCGCGCGGGCTACCGGCCCGAGGTCCTGTCTGCGGGTGGTTCCTGCTCGTCCGGTGCATCCGGTGCATCCGGTGGGTCCGGGGGCGGGGCGAGCGGTTTCACCGGGAGCCGGCCCGGGCGCGGCGGTTCGGGCGGGCACGGTGAGGTGTCGGGAATCGGCGGCGTCGGGATGCTCATGCCGGTCCTCTCTGCGTGTCGGCGTCCGGCGGGCGCAGGATCGCGGTGGCCCTGCGATGACCGCGCCGGCTCGCCGCTCTTCTCACCCGGGCCTTCCGGAGCAAACCCGTGCCGCCGGACCTGCGCCTGCCACGACCTCGGACCGGGTGACGGCACCCCGGCGGGCGCGCCGGTGTTCGGCCGCGCGCCCCCGACGGTCGGGACACGCCCCGCATACATCCGGTCGGGCGGGGCAGTTGCAGCCCGCAACGCCCAGTCAGCCAACCGCGAAGGAGACCCACGTGCTTGCCGTTGTCCTGGTCCTGCTGCTCGCCCTGCTCCTGTTCGGCGCCGGATTCGCCTTCAAGGCCCTGTGGTGGGTCGCCGTCCTCGTCCTTGCCGTCTGGCTCATCGGCTTCGTCGCTCGCGGCACCACCGCCGGCGGCGCTCGCGGCCGCTGGTACCGCTGGTGAAACCCGTCCCACGGCGGAGGGCGGCGTCCGGCCGGACGCCGCCCGGTCCCCGGCGGCCCCGCCCGGCTCAGTCGACCGGCCGCGAGTACCGCTCCATCATTGCGAGCACATCGACGGGCCGAGTGCGCACCTCCTCACGGGTCGAGGTCCCGGCGGCGGCCGCGACCTCGTCGGCCGTTACGGACAGGTCGCCGGCCTCGTCGGCGAGGATCACCCGGTCGCCGACCTCCAGCGAGCGGGCGCACCGTTCGACGAGTTCCAGCAGCTTCCGATAGCAGTCGGCGAGCTGTCCGGCCGCAGGGGGTGAGCCGGATCTCCCCGCCGACGTCCGTCGTCATGTCCGCCGCAGTGGGCGAGTGCACGGCCGAGGACCGGAACCGGTCCACGCGGCGGGGGTGGGCCCTGTTCGTGGCGTCGCGGTGCCGTTTGCCGGGCGGCTCCGGTGTCCGCCGGGAGCGGGCCGATCGGGTGGAAGAGCCCTCGCCGGCAGAAGTCGCGGGGCTGGACGGGAACCACTGGGGGTTGGGGCGGGACGGACCCGCCCCGCGCACAGGAGGTGAACGGGATGGGCCACGGAGGGAACGTCGTCGCGGAGCTGAAGGCCGACCACCGCGAGGTCGAGGAGATGTTCGGCCGGATCAAGGCGATGACCACGGGCGGCCAGGAGCTGCGCGACATGGTCGACGAGGTCACGATCGAGCTGGTGCGGCACTCGGTCGCCGAGGAGCAGTACCTCTACCCGGCGGTGCGCGAGCAGCTCGCGGACGGGGACCGGATCGCGGACAAGGAGATCGACGACCACAGCCGTGTCGAAAGAATGCTCAAGCAGCTCGAAGGCATGGACACCGGCGACACCTCGTTCCGGCCCCTGCTGCAGCAGCTCATGGACGAGGTCACCGCCCACGTCCGCGACGAGGAGAACAACCTCTTCCCGATGATGGAGCGGGCCTGTACGGCCGACATGCTGGACGACCTCGGGGACAAGATCCGGCGCGCCAAGGCCATGGCCCCGACCCGGCCCCACCCGGCCGCGCCCAGCAGCCCCACCGCGAGCAAGCTCCTCGCCCCCGGCGCCGGCCTGGTGGACCGGGCCCGCGACTTCGTCACCGGCCGGGGCAAATCCTGACCGACGGCCGCCGTGGCGTTCCTTGCCCGGCGAGCGCCACCGGCGTGCCCGGGGCGGGGCTCCACCCGCCCCGGGCACGCCGGCCGCGGCAGGCCCGGCGTGACCCACGCCATGCCGTCCGTCCCGGTCGGCCGCCTACACTGATCTGCACCCGACGGGGCAGCGCCGCCCCGCGCACCGACCGGCACCACCCCGCGCGGACGGCCGGCACGCCCCCGAGGACGTCTGATGCCCACGGACCTGACCCCCGTCATCGCCGCCTGCACCCGCTGGCTGCTCACCGCCTACCCCCCTCCTCCCGGCGCCTTCTCCCGGGCCACTGCCGAGGCCCAGGCGCGACAGGCCGCCACCGTCGCCGCCGCGCTGCGCCACCCGACCGCCCTGGACGCCGAACTCCTCCACCTCCTCGGCCCCGGCAGCAGCCACCGCCTCGACCACCTCACCGGCACCGACACCGGCACCGGCACCGGCACCGGCACCGAGACAATTGAGGACGCGGAGGACGCCGACTGGCGCACCTGGGTCGACGAGACCGTGGTCAGCTGGGCCGCCTGCCTCCTCGCCGACCCGGCCCTGGCCGCGCGCGCCCACCACGCCCTCGCAGCGACCGAGCACACCGGTGTCGCCGGCGACCCGCGCCGCCTCCTCCTCCCCCGCCAGCGCGACACCGACGCCGCACCGCTCCTGCGTCACCCGGACCTCGTCGAGCCCGTCGCCGCGCTCCACCGCCCCGGGCTCCTCGCCCTCCTCGCCACCGAGGCCAGCCCCGCCCCCTGACAACACGCCGACCGCCCGTGCCGCGCCCGGCGGGAAGAGTGCCGTCCTGCGCCGGGCACTCGGTCCGGTCCGTGTCGGTCGGCGCATCGGCGCCACGGCGGCGGCCGGCGGCGAGGGAAGCGCGGCGACGGCACAGGGTTCTCGCGGGTGGACCCGGGCCGCAGGGTCCGGCGCTGCTCACATGACTTCCCTCCGCCTTCCGACGGAGCCCCGGCGTGCGCAGCCCGGCCCGGCTGGGGCCCGGCCTCCGCCCGGTGCGATGGGGGTTCCCGCTACGGGGTCGTCGGATCCTGCGGCAGGGCGCCGGAGTTGTCGGCAGGCGCCGGGGCCCCGCCTTCGCCGGCGCTTTCGCCGGGGACCGTGGCGGTTCCCTCACCGGTGCCCGCGGTTGTGCCTTCACCGGCGCCTTCACCGGCACCTTCAGTTGCTCCTGCGGCAGTCAGGCGGGCGGCGAGCAGCCGCTTGCCCATCTCCGCGCCCTTCCGGCTGTCGGCCTGCGCCTTGTGGAACAGCTCCGCGAGATCGCCGTCCCCCGCGCGCTCGGCGTCCTCCACGTACGTCTCCAGGCGCAGCGCATTGCTCAGGCACGCCTCGACGTACCAGAGCAGGTCGTAGTCCTTGTCCTTGGTGCCGGTGACGTGACCGGCCTCGTCGCCCATGATCACGACGCTCCTTCCACGCCCGGTGGGCTCCGGCCTCGTCGGCCTGCCGCGGGGCGTGCAGGCGCGTCTACCCGCGTGCGCGGCAGCAATCGTCATCGCGGCACGGTTCACGGTTCAGTGGCCGAAGAGTGGCGCAGCGGCACGGTCTTCTGCACGTTCTCCGTCACCACGTACTTGCGCAGCCGGACCCGGCCGGACTCGACGCGTTCGGTGCCGACGTGCATCTCCTCCTCTGAACGCGTCATCGCCTCGTCCGTGTCACCGCCGCCGCGCAGGCCGGCGCCGATGGCGGTCTCCTGTCTGCCCTCGGCTGTGTAGGCCGTACCGGGGGAAGGGTCGCCCGCTCCGGTGCCGGCTATGCCTTCGGTGTCGGTGCCGGTGTCGGTGTCGCGGGCCCAGCCGTGCTCGCGGGGCTCGCCGGGCTCGTTCGCCCGCTGCCAGGCCTCGTCCCACGACAGGTCGTAGTGCTCGTACAGGCGGTGCTCCTCGTCCGCCGACAGATCGAGCATCGGCTGTTCTCCCGCATCAGCATGAACCGGCGCGGTAGGCCCCTCACCAACCATGACGTCGCCGTGCACAGCGTCGCCGCACCACCACCCGCACGACCTGCGCATCGTGGCCCGCCTCGGGCACGACACCTACGGCACCGGGAACAGGATCACCGAGGCGTGCACGAGCCACGATCCGCTTTGAAGTGCTGGGAGAGGACCCTCGCGCCCTGGTAGGTCGCCCACCCGTTGGATGTGGCCGTGCAGGTCATCGCCCCCAGCCGTTCGGGGGACATGCGGGCCGCATCCGGCGCGTTCCCTGCTCCGCCGGGGCATCCCTGGTGGAACGAAGGGAGACATGGTGCCGCTCTATCTATCAAGGTTCAGCTATACACCGGAGACTTGGGCGAGGCTGATCGTCCACCCCGAGGACCGCACGAAGGCCGCAAAGGCGTACATCGAGTCTGTCGGCGGGAAGCTCCACGGCTTCTGGTACGCCTTCGGCACCCACGACGGCTACAACCTGTGGGAGGCCCCCGACAACGTGTCCATGGCCGCGGTTGCGTTGGCGATCAGCGGGGGCGGCGCGCTCAGCTCGTTCGAGACGACAGTTCTCCTGACCGTCGACGAAACCATGGAGGCCCTGAGCAAAGCCGAACGAGTCCGGTACCGGGCGCCGGGCGCGTAGTGGTCCAGCGGCGCCGCCCCAGCGCCGGCACATCGGGACCGGGCGGCCTGCGGCCATCCGGCACAGGCATCGCACCGCCTCCGCCCCACCTCGGGAGCGCCCGACCCCGCAAGGGAAGCGGACCGGGCCGCGGTCGGCCTCAGGGTCAGCCTTCGACGCCGGTGGAGGTGTGGGCGGCGCCGACGGGCTTGGACTCGGGTGAGCCGCGCTGGCGCAGGTACACGGAGAGGATGGCCATGGATGCGACGGCGAGGAGTTCGGACTGCCAGTTCTGCAGGGTGCGGTTCCAGAAGTCCGCGGACAGCACGTACTGGCCCCAGGCGACGGGTGCCTGCAGGTCGCGCAGTTGGTCGGCGTTGTAGGCGGACCAGCCGGTGATCGACTGCGAGGCCCACGAGCCGAGGAAGAACAGGGCCATGACCAGGCCGAGGGAGCGCGAGTACACGACCAGGCGCACTCCCCTCGTGCGGGCCCACGCCGGTGACTCGCCGGTGGCGTGCGGCCCGATCTTCTGCTCGCGTTCCGACTCCGTGCCGGCCCTGTCCAGGCTCTTGGACTCCGGTGAGCCGCGCTGGAGCAGCCAGACGGTGCCGAAGATGTAGAGGAAGAACTGCAGGTACTCGGACTGCCAGTTCTCCGTGACGTCCACGGCGAACTCGGAGCTGGCCAGATAGCCGGCGACGCCGAGCGGTTGCAGGCCGGCGGCAACGAGCTGGTTGTTGAGGTCGGCCCGTCCGGCCGCGGCCTGTCCGACGAGCGCCAGCAGGAAGGCGGTGCCGAAGGCCAGGGTCAGGCTGTCGTTCCGCAGGAACCGGGTGGCGGCGCTCATCGCTGCAGCAGCCCGATCGTGGTGAAGTACACGAGGCCACCGACCACGACGGTGATGCACAGGGCGAACAGGGCACGCACGGTCAGTCCCCCTTCAGGTCGCACCGGTAGGGCATGCCGGGACGGGGTTCGCAGCCCGCGGCGGTGACCTTCCAGCCGCCGGGAAAGGCGGACAGGAAGACCGTGTCGCCCTGCAGGACGGCGCGGGCCTGCTGCCCGAACACGTCGACCCGGCGAAGGGTCCCCCCGTCCGGCAGGCCGAGCCCGGTCACGGCCTGCTCGCAGTCCGACTCCTCCTGGTCCTCCAGCTCCTCGCGGGTGCCCGGGGCCAGGGCGGCGCACATCGCCGCCCCGTCGCCGCGGGCGGCATCCTGCTCGAAGCGGTTCACCACTGCCGAGGCCGCGTCCTCGCGACCGGACAGCTGCCCGCACCCTGCGGTGCCCGCAACGAGGACCATCGCGAGCACCGCGCTGCGCGACACGCGTCGCCCGGCCCGCACACCCATGCCGGACAGCGCAGCACAGCCGGGGCGCCGGCTCAACGAGGCGCGACCGAAATGCACCCGGCAGTACGGCGCACAGCGCACGGCCGTCGTGGAGCCGGCCGTGCGCCGCCGGCATTCCGTCCATGTGGTCGGGGCCCGGGTGTGACGGTGCGGAGAATTCGGGTACCCGCTGTGACGGGGGTGGAGAAGGAGAACGAGTCATGACAGCCGTGTCCTTGGCGGCCGGGCCCCTGCCGCCGGCGCCGCCCCTCCCGGGACGACCGCCCGGCAGACCGGTGCCGCTCCTGCCCGACCTGCCGCCCCCGCCAGGAATGCCCGACGCCTCCGATCCGCCCCCACGGGTGAGGCGCGTGAAGTCGCCGCCGCCCGGCACGGCCACGAACTGCCCGGTCGGCTGAGCCGATTGCTCCGGGTCGTCCGACAGCGACCGGCCTGGGCGTGCTCGCGGTGACCTGGCCGGCCCTGGGGCTGATCCTGCTGGGCAGCCCGCCCGGGGCACCGGCGACACGGCCGGCCTGGTTCTGACAATCCCGGCCGTCGCAGCCGTCGACGAGCCCGTCGCCTGCGTCGTCCTGCTCACCGCCGCTCTGCTGGTCCTTCTCACCGGCACGTACGAGCACTCCGACGGCACCGGCTGGAAGGTCGCTGCCGGCGTCGCCGACGCGATCGTCACCGCAGTGGCGCCGTACGCCGCGCTCGCACTGGAACTGGAGGGCCGGCGACGCCGTACCGTGCTGCCCACCCTGCGCAGGGGCCCGGGCCCGGTCGCCGAGCAGGCCGAGCCTCGGGCCCGCCGCGATCCTGCCGCCGGGCGACGGCCGCCCCGGTCTCACGACGTCCCCCTGCCTGCGCCCCGCACGACCCGCTGGTCGACCGGCCCGCCTGGGAAGAGCGACACATCGGCCGGAGATCGGCCTCTACGGGATCGCCCCGCGTCGGGCGCCCGGACCGCGCCGTCCGTTCACTCCTCCCGGTGCCGGGAGGACCGGCGCGGCGGGCGTCGCTCCTCGGACACGTCGGGTTCTCGGTCCTCGTCGCTCTCGCGCAGTGTGTCGGTGATCGACTCCACGGCGCTGGCGACGGCCCCCTTGCTCTTCTTCCGGGCCACGCCTTCCACGGCTTTGCCGGTGGTGCCACTGATCATGTCGGTGAGCCTGGCCGGAACGTTGCGACCGGACTCCAGGTCGAGCCGGTTGCAGGCCTCGGCGAACCGCAAGTACGTGTCGACGCTGGCCACGACCACCCGCACGTCGACCTTCAGGATCTCGATCCCGAGCAGCGACACCCGCACGAACACGTCGATGACCAGGCCCCGGTCCAGGATCAGCTCGACAACGTCGTACAACGTCCCCGAACCCGCACCCCCGGTCGCCGCGGCACTGCCTCCACCGCTTCGCGGCATCACGGTCATGACGTCTCCTTTCCACGGCCTCCCAGGTCGGCCCGCCGCAGCCCCGAATACGCGAAGCATCGGAGCGGGCCCGGCTCGCCCCGGTCGCTCAGTGGTCGAACAGCGGGTCCGGGCCGGAGGGAGCCGCTCGGGGTGGGGGGCCCGGTCGGTGGCGGCCCCGGACCACGGTGGAGGGGGAAGGGCACACGGTGGTTCCCGGTCGTAGCCGAAGGTTCCGACCCCGACGTCTACCCCAAGCGCAGCCGCCTACGCGCCGGAGACCGTGGCGGCCCGGCGTGCCGGGCCGCCTCCCGCGGTCTTCAGATCACCCGTCACGCCCGTGCGTTCCTTCCGCCGCCCCGCCGGGACTGCCGCCGGCCTGCCACGGTCACGCCCGAGCGGCGAAATCGGCCGGGCCCGGGCCGCCCCGGCCACGAACCGGCCCGGAGATCACCGTGGGTCGCGGATCCGGCGGTGACGGCTCCGGGCAGGCGGCCGGGCGCGTGGACGTCGGGTCGAACGAGCGGCCCGCGCTGTCGGCGACGGTGGCCGTGCGCGGGTCCGCCCGAACCCGATGCCCCGGCTGCGGGAGCAGCGACCGTGCGATCGGGTCAGCGGGCGCGGCGGGCGTGCCGCGGCCGGGCGGCCCGCTCGCCGCGGACAGCGGTGGCCCGCGGGCCGCGGTGACGGTGGACGGCTGAGGGAGCGGTCGCGGTCAGGACCGCCGCGAGAGCGAGTGGAACCACCAGCAACACCATGGCCATGGTCATGAACGCCTCCAGGTATCGGGCACAGTTCGTCCCTCCCGCCTTCCCCGCCCGACCGGGACCATGTCAGCCGAACCGGAGGCGGGTACCGGTCCCCGTCCCGCTTTCGCAGTCCCCGCCGACGGCGCGCTTCAACGGGCGCCGACTGGGCACGCGCCCCGGGCAGGCCTGGACAGCAGGCCCGCTGCCGGGGACCGTTCGCCGGGTGTCACACTCGTCGGCGGCGGCCCCGGGCACCGTCATCCCGTCCGCCGGAGGCGAACTTCCATGGCCTGGATCCTCTTCCTGGTGCTCGTCGCGATCGTGCTCGGACTCATCGGCGTGACCGCGGACGGCCTGCTCTACCTCCTCTTCATCGGCATCGTCGTCCTCCTCCTCGCCGCCGCCCTCGGCAGCACGCGGCTGCGCAAGAACGGCCGCCGCACCGCACGGTAGCGCCGCACGCGAAAGCACGCCCGCACCGAACAGCCGGCTCGCAACGATGCGCTCGTCGATGGAAGGCCACCGTGTGGTGCTTCCGGGACAGCGCGTGGTCGCGCTCCGCTGTGCCGCCGCCGGGGCGGTCTTCATGGGACCGCCCCGGTGGTCCGGCCTGCAGGGTGATCCGAAGGAGCAGCCCTGGGACCGAGGGGTCCGCCGGCACTCCTCCGACCCCGACGTTCATGCGGACACGGGGCGCTCTTCCCGAGGGACGGACTCCAGCAGCATCTTCGCGGCGACCGCGGCCCCGTCGGTCGCGACCGCGGCGGCCACCGCGGTCGCCCGGGCGCGGGTCTCCGGGGCCAGGGCCACAGCGAGCGCGGCCGACAGGGACTCGAAGGTCGGGTTCGGGCCGTCGTGCGCCGCGCCGATGCCCAGGTCGGTCACGCGGGCGGCCCAGTACGGCTGATCCGCCAGTTGGGGTAGGACCACCTGGGGCGCGCCGGCCCGGGCGGCCGTGGTCGTGGTGCCGGCGCCGCCGTGGTGGACGACGGCGGCGACGCGCGGGAACAGCGCGTGGTGGTTGACCTCGCCGACGGCGAGGCAGTCGTCCTGGTCGTCGGCCACGGCCAGGTCGGCCCAGCCGCGGGAGAGGAGCACGCGGCGGCCCTGCGCGCGGACCGCCTCGACGGCCGCACGGGCCACGTCCTCCTCGTCGCGTACGGGAATGCTGCCGAACCCCACGTACACCGGCGGTTCGCCGGCGTCCAGGAACGCCTCCACGTCGGCCGGCAGCGGGCGGTCGTCCGTCCGGAACCACGCGCCGGTCTGCACCACCTCGAGGTCCGCCGTCTCCTGCCACGGGCTCAGGACCGGGTCGGTGGCCAGCCAGGGGCGATCGGTGAGGACGTGGTCGCGGAAGCGGTCCACCGGCGGCAGGCCGACGGACGCCCGGTGGGTGTTGAGACCGGTCCCGAACAGCACGTTCATGGTCTCGGTGTCCAGGTCCCACAGCGCCCGGTTGTCGGTCACGCCGGGCGGGAACGGCCGGCCCGGCCGCTCGAACGGCGGGTGGTGCGGCGAGGGCAGGTAGGCAGGAAAGTAGGCCACGAACACGTAGGGGATGCCCAGGTGCTCGGCGGCCGTCCGCGCGCCGGCCGCGGCCGGGAGCAGACCGGTCGCCAGGATCACGTCGCATCCCTCGGCCGCCGTGACGACCGCCTCGTACGTCGTGGCGGTCATCGCGGCCGCGCGTGCGGGCAGCCCCTCCGCGGGCGCCTGCGTCTTCCCGGTCAGCACTCCCTTCACGAACGGACGCACCGGCTCGCCGATCGGCACCAGCGGGAGGCCGACGGAGTCGAACAGTTCCGCGAAGTCCGGCGGGGTGCACATCCGCACGTCCGCGCCGAGATCCCGCAGCTGCACCGCGACCGCCACCAGCGGTTCGACGTCTCCACGCGACCCGTAGGCCATCAACAACACGCGCATGTAGTGACTCTCTTCTCGTCGGCGCTGCCGCGACCGGGTGCCGCCGGGCCGGTCGGGGTCGCGTTCGGGGAGACGGTAACGCGGATGCCCGCCGTCCAGAAACCCTGGGTGCGGGAGATCTGCGGTCGCAGGTACTGACCCGTCAGAAGTCCCGGCACACCCGTACGTTCAGCGTGGACGGCATGGACGGCATGGCGGTGGACCGGGCCACCGCGTCTTGTCACCGGGCCCAGTCGGGCCTGGGCAGGAAGGCGGGGTAGCCCGGGTGCTCGACCCACGTCTGGGCGGTCTTGGTCAGCGCCTCCCAGCAGACCGCGACAGTACGGGCGTTGGGCTCGGGGGCCTGGGTCAGCTCGTACAGCGCGGTGCCGCCGAGGTGCACGGTGGCGATGTGGAGGCCGGCCTCGGTCCGGCGGATGCCCTCGGCGGCCTCGCCGCCGACCTCCTCGACGGCGAAGACCCGGTCGCGGGCCTCGCGGGCACAGCGGTCGATGAAGGCGACCACGGTGTTGATCTGCTCGGGGGTGGGGGTGGTGGGCATCGAGCTCCTCGGCTCTCTCATCGGCGCGCTTCCCCGCACGGCGCTGTCCGGTCCTGCGGGAGTTCCCCGACCTGATCACCAGCCGCACGGCAGGGATCAGCATGCCCCGCGTACCCGAGGGGGATGCCGCCCGACGTCCCCCGGTACTCCCGGACGTCCTCGCGAGCGAGTCCGGGTTGGACCGGGTTCGCCGCCACCCCTTCCCGAGTACAGCCGTACGCGCCGGGTGCGGTGGCTTGCCCGGTCCGCTACGGCGTGGTGGTGAAGGCGCGCCGGTAGAAACTGGGAGGTACTCCCCGGCGCCGTACGAACTGCTCGCGCAGCACCGCTGCGCTCTGGTAGCCGACCCGGCGGGCGATCTCCTCGACGGGGAGGTCCGTGGTTTCCAGGAGTTCCTCGGCTCTGCTCAGACGGAGGCTGCGCAGCCAGGCGTGCGGGGTGGTGCCGGTCGCGGCGGTGAAGCGGCGGGTGAAGGAACGTCTGCTCATCATGGCGCGGCGGGCCAGTTCCGTGACCGGCAGCGGCTCGTGGAGGTGCTCGCGGGCCCAGCCCAGGACCTCGGCGAGCCGCTCGTCCCGGCCGTCCTCGGGCACGGGCGCGGCGAGGTACTGGGCCTGCCCGCCGTCGCGGTGGGAGGGCAGCACCACGTCCCGGGCGCCGCCGAAGCGGCGCCCGTCGCGCATCACTCCGTGGTGGGAGGCCGAGGCCTCGAACTTCGAGCCGTCGACGGCGAGCGCCGCCACCTCGACCGGGCCGGCCTCGGCGCAGAGGCCGACCACCTGGCCGAAGAGGTCAGCGAGGGCCCTCTGGTGGCGGACCCGGAAGCGGGCGATCGTGCGTCGTCGGGGGCCCGGTTTGCGCAGGTCACCTGAAGGCGACGCTCTCGCGGCAGCGTCGCTCGATCCCGCACGGGCTTCGCTCGCCGACGCAGTAGGAGTAGCGAGCAGGGGAGCATCGTCTTCGGCTCATGGGCAGCCCGGGCCGTGCCCGTCGGAGCGATGGGCGCCGTAGAAGGGCTCGACGTGGAGCTGATCGATCGCCTCGATCACGAACCGGGCAAGGCGGTCCTCGGGCAGCCAGTCGCGCAGGTCAGGCGGCTGCAGGACTGCAGCAGCGGTCGGTCTCGATCGCATGTGAGGAAGTTCTGAGGCATGCCCAGATGGTCCAAAACGGCCAGGACGGCAAAGGTTTGTGCGACAGCGCCCTTGAGAATCAGGCGCCAGAGTTGTCGACGAACCCCACGATATCGAGGTATTCGATTTTGGGCGGGGCGCCATAAACCCCCGCCACCTTGTCGACGAGCTCCTCCGTGAAGAAGGAGCGTCCTTTCTCCTCGTCATCCCACACGTAGAAGTTCCTTGCCTGAACGCCGTCTTCGTCGAGCATGAAGCTCTTGAAGCGAAGGCCGGCCATGCCTTCGAACGGTCCGCGGAGTTCGCCGGCAATCTTTGCGACAGCTGAACGGTCGAACTTGTCCGTCTGCGTGAAAGTCACGAGCACGCCGATCATCGAGCCTCCTGTCGATTGGGTGAGCAGCGGTCGATCGTGTGATGCTAGCGACGGATCGTAGTACACGCGGCCGGAAATTCTTGTCGTTGAGCCGCGAGTCGGAGGGGCGGTTCGCGGTCGGCGATGCGAGCCAGGAGCGCATCAACATTTGCATGCATAAACTCCCACTCGAACGGGTGGGCGATTATGTGCATATCATTCCGACCAAGGAGCTTTTTCAGATCAGACTTCGAGGGCGCGAGCTCGAGGTTCGGTGCTGCCGGACAAGTGGCGTGACGAACGAGGCTCCCGGTCGGTTCATGGAAATGTCTGAAGTCTCGACTATTCCGCCGGAGAGCCCCGTTGGTCACCTACCTTGCCGCACTTGACCTGCCGCATGCTCCCGTCGAGTGGGCCACCATGCTGATCGTCGCCCAAGAAGGTGACCGCCGGTGCAAGCTCCGGCCTCGCTGCTGACCCGCCGGCCCACGGCCGTGCGCATGCCCTCGGCCTCGTCACCGAGGTGTCCCGCCAGCAGCGCTGGGGGCTGGGCCCACGCCACGAGTTCCTGCTGACGGCCCGGCCGGGCCTGTGGTGTTCGCGTGACGGCTACGCGGTGAACTGGGCCATCGAGGCGTCGCGCCACGCCGTCACCGCCGACACCGCCCTGCTCCTCGGGGTTCTGCACGATCCGGACCCCGAGATCCGCATCCGGGCCTGCGACACCCTGGCCACCGCGCTGGGGAGCGCCGACCGCACCGCCGCCCCCGGCACCGCGGCCGCCGGCCGGGCGGGAGGCGAGGTCCGGGCCTGCTGTCGGATTCCTAGGCCGTGGCCCGCCGGACTCGGTAGGCCCAGTGTGTGAGCGACCTGACGACGGTTTCGGCGCCGATGGGGTTGGCGCTGTGAACGTAGACGGTTCCGATCCGGAAGGGCCGACCGCTGAAGGCGGCTTCTTCCATGAGGGTCACCACGGGCAGGATGCTGTCGTCGCCGCCGAGATCGTGGTCGAGCCACAGCTCGTCGATGAAGCCGTCCCGGTGCTCCTCCAGGAGCTGGATGCCTTCGCGGCTGGTGCGCGCGATCCGCGTGGCTCTGGGGAGTGCCCGGAGGTCGTCTATGCCGAGGATGACGGGTGTCGGTGCGGCCTGGCCCTCTTTCATCTGATCATCATCGCAGGCCGGGCGGCCCCGATTCATTCGGAATTCAGGTCGGGAACTGACCTGAACGATCCCTAGCGTGGTACCTGACCGACGGAGCGAAGACACCGGAAGGCGGACACCTTGAACGAGACCCGGACGATCGACGAGCCCACCACTGCGCCCGCTCCCACCGGCGAGCGCGCCGACCTGCTGGTGGCGCTGGCCAAGCAGCGCAGGTTCCTGCGCTTCACCACCCGCGACCTCACCGACGAGCAGGCCGGCCGGCGGACCACGGACAGCGAACTGTGCCTGGGCGGCCTGATCAAGCACGTCGCCTCGGTCGAGCGGACCTGGGCCGCCTTCATCCAGGAGGGGCCGTCGGCGATGCCCGACTTCACCTCCTGGACCGAGGCCGACTTCGCCCGCCGGGCCGACGAGTTCCGGATGCTGCCCGGCGAGACGCTCGCCGGCGTGCTGGCCGACTACGAGGAGGTCGCCCGCCGCACCGACGACCTGGTCGCCGTGCTCCCGGACCTGGACGCCCGCCGGCCGCTGCCGAAGGCCCCGTGGTTCGCGGCCGACGAGGAGTGGTCGGTCCGCCGCATCCTGCTGCACATCGTCGCCGAGACCGCCCAGCACGCCGGTCACGCCGACATCATCCGCGAATCCCTGGACGGCGCGAAGAGCATGGGCTGACCGCGGCCGCCACCGTGCACGGCCCCGACCGCAAGAAGCGGGACGGGGGTCGTGCACGGTGGCGGCACAGCCGCGGCTCGCGCGGAGCCGGAGCCGAATCAGGTAGGACGAACTGAGCGGGGCTCAGAGGTGTCCCCTCCCATGACGGACTTCGGACAGAGGGGATGCGGACGTGACGACGACCGATGGACACGCGAGTCGCCGGGCGGTCCTGGGCATGGGGGCCGGGACGGTTCTGGCCGCCGCGATGTCGACGGGTGGGCCGGCCCGTGCGGCGAGCAGGACGCCCCGGCGCGGGGACGACGTCCCCCGGGCGCTGGCCGGCCTCGAGCGTGAGCACGGTGCCCGGCTGGGCGTTTTCGCGCGGAACACGGTCATGGGCGCGCAGGTGCTGCACCGTGCGCACGAGCTGTTCCCGATCTGTTCCGTGCACAAGATCGTGACGGTCGCCGCCGTGCTGCGGGACCTCGACCGGGACGGGGAGTTCCTCGCCCGGCGCATCCGCTACACCGGCAAGGACGTCGCCGATGCGGGCTACGCGCCGGTCACGGGCACTCCCGAGCACCTGGCGGCCGGCATGACGATCGCCGAATTGTGCGCCGCGGCGCTCGACCACAGCGACAACGCCGCCGACAACCTCCTGATGCGCGAGCTGGGCGGCCCCTCGGCGATCACCCGCTTCTGCGGGTCACTCGGCGACCGGGTGACCCGCCTGGACCGCTGGGAGCCCGCGCTGAACTCCGCCGAACCGGGGCGCGTGACCGACACGACCAGTCCGGCCGCCATCGCGCGAACACTCGCGCACCTCGTCCTCGGCACGGCACTCGCCCCGAGGGACCGGCGGCGGCTGACCGAGTGGCTGCTCACCAACACCACCGGCGCTGCCCGCCTGCGCGCCGGCCTGCCCGGGCACTGGGCCCTCGCGGACAAGACCGGTACCGGGAGCTACGGAACCACCAACGACGTGGGCATCGCCTGGACCGCCGACGGGACCCCCTTGGTGCTGTCCGTCCTGTCCACCAGGACGGAGTCGGACGCCACCGCCGACGAACCCCTGATCGCCCGCACGGCCGCCCTGCTCGCGCCGGCACTCCGCTGACATCCCGCAGGCCGCCCCGCCCCGGGAGACTGACCCCGCCGGTTGGACACAGACCCGAAGGGTTGCCGGGTCCGTGACCGGGTCGCGGTCCTCACTCACAGCATGACGAGCAGCTTGGTGCCCGGCACCAGCTTCCGGTTGACGGAGGTCGACTGGACGAACACGGTGTACGACGGGTTCTCGCCCGGCTTCACCGAGACCTCCGACGCCGGCAGGCCGAGGAGCCGGCGGGCCGCCGGGCCCGAGAACACCCTGCCCGTCATCCGGCCGGTGGCCGGGTCCTTCTCCGCCACGGCGAGCTGCTTGCTGCCCTGGATCTTCTCCCGCTTGGACAGCTCGTAGAAGGCGCAGCCGGTCTTGTACGGGTACCCGGCGCTGGTGACGAAGTCGCGGATCGGTGTCTGCTCGTCGACCGGGACCAGGATGTACTTGCCGGTGTCCAGGGCGTCGAGATTGGCCTTCACGTCGGCCGTGCTCAGGTCCTGGCCCATGGCGAACAGGTTCCTGGTGCCGCGCACGCCCTGCTCGCGGCCCCGCAGGAAGCTCGTGGCGGCCGACTTGACGGTGCTGATGGCCTCCTCGACGCCCTTGCTGGAGTCCGCGTCCCAGATCGCGATGTTGCCCGCCGGGAAGCCGTACTCCTGAGCGGTGCGCTTGGCCAGGGAGTTCGGGACCAGGATCGCCGAGGTCCAGTGGTCGGGGAGGTCGTCCATGGCGCCCTGGATGCGGCCTATCCAGCTCTTCAGGACGGCGGCGCCCCGGCCGGCGGCCATGCGGGTGTGCATCTGACCGGACTCCGAGCAGCCGGAGGCGTTCTCCTCGCCGTCGGTGACGACGACCTGGAGGAAGGAGTGCTCCCCGTACCCCTCCCAGATGTTCTTCAGGTCGTCGACGGACTTCACGGCCGCCTCGATCAGTGCCGTCGCACCGTTGTTGACCTCGTAGAGGCCCCGCAGGGACGGCAGGTGCTTGACGTCCATGTCCCAGACGAGGTTCTGCACCTCGTGGTCGAAGGCGTAGAGGCTGATGCGCGTCTCGTGGCCGAGCCGGTCGGACTCCTCCTGAAGGCCCTTCACGAACTCGTCCACCACCCGGACGAGCTGCGCCTCGTGCTGGCGCATCGAGCCGGACTTGTCGACCACGAGCGAGACGTGGTTGACCTTGTGCTTGATCCGCTTCGCAGACATGGCTCATCCCCTTTTCCAACGCGCTTTTTCGACGCCTTTCCGGCGCCCCCTCCGACGTTGGTTCCACACTACGGCCGAGCACTGACAGTCCCTCCTGACCTGGTGTCATGAAGGCCTCGAACGCCGGAATTCCGAGAATCGGACACTAACTGACGGGCAGACAGGAGATTCCGGCCCGGACGGGATCCGGCTCTCCGAATCCCCGGCAACGACACACGTGCGCGACCGCCGCGGGACTGCTCCGAGTGGAACCCACGGGTGGTGGCCGTCCGTCCGCGGGCGCAGGCTGGCGTACGCGTGCGCACCCGAACCACCGCGGCGGGCAGAAGCCACGTGGCGTCACCCCGGGCCGCGGGCCCCGGCGGACGTTCAAAGAGATGGGATCACATGACGAAACAGGGCATCAGTTCGGGCCCACGGCAACCCGGAGCGCTTCGCGCAGGCCCGGGCCGGCCCGGGCTGCTCGCCCGAGGACGGACCGGGCCGGCCCCGTCGGATGTCCGCAACACGGACCGGGTGTCAGCCGAGGTGGCGGGTGAAGAACCGGATGTTGCTGTCGAGTTCGAAGGCCGGGACCTCGGCGTGCTTGCCGGGGTTGGCGTGCAGGGTCTTCTCGGTGGAGGCGATGGCGTCGAACAGGGCCAGGCCGGCGGCGCGCGGCGCGCGCTCGTCGTCCCACTGCAGGAGGAACTCCACCGGGACGGTGATCCTCGCGGCGTCCTCGGCCGAGGCCGTCGCCCCGCCCAGGCCCAGCACGGCGGCGCGGATGCGGGGTTCGGCGGCGACGAACGGGACACCGAGCCCGCAGCCCAGCGAGATCCCCCAGTAGCCGACCGGGCCGGCGCCGACGTGCTCGAGCCGCTGGACCGCGTCCAGGACCGACCGCCACTCCGGGACGGTCCGGCGTGCCACGAGGGCCTGGAACTCGGCGATCAGCAGGGCCAGGTCCTCGCCGGCCTCGACGCGGGCCCGGTTCTCGGTCGCGATCCGGTCGAACTCCTCGTCCACCGGCCGGTCGCCGTGGCCGGGTACGTCGACCGCGACCACGGCGAAGCCGCACTCGGTGGCGAAGCGGCGCGCACGGGCCTCGATGTCGGGGTCCTTCTTGTGCCGGCCGCCGCCGTGCCCCATCACGATCAGGGGGCGGAGGCCGGTGGCGTCTTCCGGGGTCCACAGCACACCGGGTACGTCACCCAGGTCGAAGAGCTGTTCGCGGACACCGCGGGACGACGATTCGGAGGTGAAGCGCATGGCGTTCCAAGCCTTTCGGGATGCCTTGTGCGGGCACTCCCTGGGCCATGCGGGGGAGGGAGGCCCGACCTGTGACAGCGTTGATCGGTCTCACCTCCTCGGGTTCGCAGTGGCGCACGGCGGCACAGAAGGTATCACGAAGCACTTCGGCCGCCTACCGCCGAATGCCGGTGGTCCCGGTTGATCTGATGATGCATCGGGCCGGTGGCGGACGGTGCCGACGGTGCGTCAGTGTGCGGGGCTCGCCGCGGAGGTGTCGACGGTCTCCAGAACGGTCCTGAGGTTGGTGAGCCCCGACTTCAGCGTCGCGGCACTCGCCGTGACCGCAGCGGGAACGTTTCCGCTGGTGGACGTCGCGTCCTTGCACGCCGCTGCGCCCTGACCCAGCTGGCCGACGGCGGCCGCCCACGAGTACTGGATCTTCTCGTCCGGCACGGGGGCGTAGGCCTCCGCCTTCTGGACATCACCGACCAGCGCACCGCACCAGGTGTTCAGGCGGGTGAGGCCGACCTGCGTGTAGCCCCCCGAGTTCATCGTCTCGATGCCGTCGAGGACGTGGCCCGTGGTGGTCACCAGAGCGGTGATCCTGTCCTTCCCGCCCGATGCGTACCACTTCGCCGTGCTCTGCCCGGCATTGTCCGCGGAGGGCGACCGGCTACCGCTGCAGGCCGTGAGCAGCGCAGCGGCGGAGACGACGGCCAGTGCGACGGCGCGAACACGCATGGAACCCCCCGAGGTCGAAGGAGGACCACACTGCCAGGTGCCGACCCGTCTGGGAAATCCCGCAGTTCCGTCGCCCTTCGGCGCCCTGCCGGGGACGCCCGTGCTGCAAATACTTTGAAAGTGTTCACGAAACTTTCTGAAAGGCGTTGCCCTCCCGGGGTGGCGTTGCTAGCTTCTGCGCACCCGGCTGCTCCCGCCGGCCACCCACCCCCACCGACCTGGAGCAAACGCGTGCGCAGACATCTCGCACTCCTCGCCGCCACGATCTGCCTGTCCCTCGGCCTGACCGCCTGCGGCTCGGGCTCGTCCTTCGGTTCGTCCGAGGACGCCCCGAACGGGACGCTGGTGATCTGGGCCGACGAGAAGCGCGCCGAGGCGCTCAGACCGTTCGCGGACGCCTTCGCCGCCAAGCACGGCGCCAAGGCGGAGATCGTCGCCGTCACGGAGAACCAGCAGGAGACGTTCATCAGGGCCTCCCGGGCGGGCACGGGCCCGGACGTCATGGTCGGCGCCCACGACTGGATCGGCAACCTCGTACTGAACGGCTTCATAGACCCCATCCTGGTGCTCGACAACAAGATGGAGGACTACGTGGACGTCGCCCGCAGGGCGGTGATGTACAACGGCCAGTTCTACGGCATTCCGTACGCGGTGGAGAGCCTGGTGCTGTTCCGCAACACCGAACTCGCTCCCGGCGCCCCCGGGACCTTCGACGAGCTGGTGGCGACCGGGGAGGCGCTCCGGAAGGCCGGCAAGGTGTCCCAGGCGGTCGGATACACCGTCAGCCAGTCGGACGGGAAGTCCGGTGACACGTACCACATGTACCCGCTGTTCAGCTCCGGCGGCGGCTACCTGTTCGGCGACGACGGGCGGGGCAACGCCAATCCGTCCGACCTCGGCGTCGGGAGCCCCGCGTCGGTCGCCGCGATCGAGAAGATCGCGACGCTGGGAGAGAAGGGGAAGGGGGTCCTGCGCCGCTCCTACACCTCCGAGAACACGGCGGCCGCCTTCACCTCGGGGAAGACCCCCTTCCTGGTGTCCGGCCCGTGGCGCCTGGCGGACGTGCGGGCCGCAGGGACCAAGTACGCCGTCTCCCCCGTGCCCGGATTCGCGGGCGAGGACCCCGCCCGGTCGTTCGTCGGCGTCCAGTCGTTCTTCGTCGCCAGCAAGGGTGCGCACAAGGCGCTCGCCCACGAGTTCGTCCTCTCGACGCTCGGCTCCGTCGAGCTCGCCGACGCCCTGTACAAGGCCGAGCCCAGGATGCCGGCCCTGAAGGAGGCCCTCGCCCACGCGCGCGCCGCCGACCCCGACCTCGCGGCTTTCGAGCAGGCCGCGAAGGCCGGCGTGCCGCTGCCGTCGCTCCCTCAGATGGGCGCCGTCTGGGGACCGTTCAACGCGCTGATCTACTCGGCGGTCAAGGGCGATCCGGTGGCGCCGGCAGTCGCCGCCGCGGACCAGGCCATCAAGGCCCAGCTTCCCGAGTGACCCGGAAGACCTGAACCGGGAACCTCCGGGATCGCACCTCACGCGATCCACCACCCGCGACGACCTCTCCCGCACGGGCGGGAGCCGACGTTCTGCGTGTTCTTCCCGCCGTACGGTCCACGGTGCGGGACGATATGGGAGAAAGGGTACAAATAGACCGATCGAGGAAGAAGGGGCGGACGTGTCCGGCAGCGAGAGCGAGAACCCAGCAATTCCCTCCCCCACCCCCACGTCGACCCGCCCCAGGACGAACCGGGACTGGTGGCCCGCCCAGCTGGACCTCCAGGTGCTGCGCCAGCACTCACCCGGTCCCGATCCGATGGGCGAGGACTTCGACTACGCGGCGGAGTTCGCCACCCTGGACGTGGACGAGCTGAAGCGGGACGTCATCGAGCTGATGACGAAATCGCAGGACTGGTGGCCCGCCGACTACGGCCACTACGGACCGCTGTTCATCCGGATGAGCTGGCACGCCGCCGGCACGTACCGCATCGCGGACGGCCGGGGCGGCGGCGGCAGCGGCGCCCAGCGCTTCGCGCCGCTCAACAGCTGGCCGGACAACGCCAGCCTGGACAAGGCGCGGCGGCTGCTCTGGCCGGTCAAGCAGAAGTACGGCCGGAAGATCTCCTGGGCCGACCTCCTGGTGTTCGCCGGCAACTGCGCCATGGAATCCATGGGATTCAGGACGTTCGGCTTCGGCTTCGGGCGCGAGGACATCTGGGAGCCCGAGGAGATCTTCTGGGGTCCCGAGGACACCTGGCTCGGCGACGAGCGCTACAGCGGCGACCGCAATCTCGCCAATCCGTTCGGCGCCGTGCAGATGGGGCTGATCTACGTCAATCCGGAGGGCCCCAACGGCAACCCGGACCCGCTGGCCGCCGCCCGCGACATCCGGGAGACCTTCGGGCGCATGGCCATGAACGACGAGGAGACCGTCGCGCTCATCGTCGGCGGCCACACCTTCGGCAAGTGCCACGGCGCCGTCGACCCGTCCTACCTCGGCCCGGAGCCCGAGGCCGCTCCCCTCGAGCAGCAGGGCCTGGGCTGGCACAACACGTACGGCAGCGGCAAGGGCGCCGACACGCTCACCAGCGGGCTCGAGGGCGCATGGACCAACGAGCCCACGACGTGGGACAACGGCTACCTGGACAACCTGTTCCGGTACGACTGGGAGCTGACCACCAGCCCCGCCGGGGCCCACCAGTGGAAGCCCACCGACCCCGCGGCGCAGGGCACCGTGCCGGACGCGCACGACCCGTCGAAGCGGCACGCCCCGATGATGCTGACGACGGACCTCTCGCTGCGGGAGGACCCGGTCTACGCGCCGATCTGCAGGCGCTTCCACGAACACCCGGACCAGCTCGCCGAGGCGTTCGCCAAGGCCTGGTACAAGCTGCTGCACCGCGACATGGGCCCGGTGTCCCGTTACCTCGGGCCGTGGGTTCCCGAACCGCAGCTGTGGCAGGACCCGGTCCCCGAAGTCGACCACGAACTGGTCGCCGACGAGGACATCGCCGCCCTCAAGGACCGGATCGCCGACTCCGGTCTGAGCATTCCGCAGCTGGTCGGCACGGCGTGGGCGGCGGCGGCGAGCTTCCGCGGCACCGACAAGCGCGGCGGGGCCAACGGGGCGCGGATCCGGCTGGCGCCGCAGAAGGACTGGGAGGTCAACGACCTGCCCGAGGTGGCCGAGACGGTCCGGCGGCTGGAGGAGATCCAGCGGGACTTCAACGGCGCGCAGACCGGCGGCAAGAAGGTCTCGCTCGCCGACCTGATCGTCCTGGGCGGCTGCGCCGCGGTCGAGCGTGCCGCCCGGAACGCGGGGCACACCGTCACGGTCCCGTTCGCGCCGGGGCGCACGGACGCCTCGCAGGAGCAGACCGACGTCGAGTCGTTCGCCGTGCTCGAACCGCGGGCGGACGGGTTCCGCAACTACCTGCGGGCCGGCGAGAAGCTGTCGCCGGAGACCCTGCTGCTCGACCGGGCGAACCTGCTGACGCTGACCGTGCCCGAGATGACCGTCCTGGTCGGCGGTATGCGGGCGCTGAACGCGGGCTTCCGGGGCTCCCCGCACGGCGTCCTCACGCAGCGCCCGGAGGCGTTGACCACCGACTTCTTCGTCAATGTGCTCGGCATGGGCACGGTGTGGAAGGCGTCGGAGGCGGACACGGACGTCTTCGAGGGACGGGACCGTGCCACGGACGAGCTGAAGTGGACGGCCACCGCCGTCGACCTCGTCTTCGGATCGAACTCCCAGCTGCGCGCCGTCGCCGAGGTCTACGCCTCCGCGGACGCGGACGAGAAGTTCGTGCGCGACTTCGTGGCGGCGTGGAACAAGGTGATGAACCTCGACCGGTTCGACCTGCACTGAGCGGCGGAGCAGCTGTGCTGCGGTGCCCGGTCGGCCCCGGTGGGCCGGCCGGGCACCGTCGTGCACGGGGCCCGGCGGGCGTGACGTGCCGCGCCCGTACGACACGCGTCCCGAGCCGCGCCTCGGCCTCCGTCCCCTGGCACCGGTCCGGGGAGGGGTGTCGGCGCGGAACCGGCGTCAGTCCGCGGCCTGCTCGGGGCGGGTCAGGTTGGTGCCGGTCGCGGGGTCGAAGACGTGGATGCGGGCGGTGTCGATCCACAGCTCCAGCGGGCTGCCCTCGGCGGCCCGGGTGGCGGTGTTCAGCCTGGCGACCACCCGCTGCTCCTGCACGCCCGTGTCCGCCCGTCCCGAGTCTGCGGCGAGTTCGGCGAGCTCCTCGCTACGGGCGGGCCCGCCCTCCTCGGCGAAGTGCACGTACACGTCGGATCCCACCGACTCCCGGACCTCCACGGTGACGGTGTGGGTGATGCCGTGCGCGTGCTCGTCGACCAGCGAGGCGTCCTCGAACGCCTCGGGGCGGATGCCCACGATGAGGTCGCGCGGCGCGTCCGCACGTTCCAGAGCACGTCGGATCCGGTCGTCCAGCGGGACGTCGCCCAGCGAGGTGCGCAGCGCGTTCTGCTCGAGCGTCGCGCCGAGGAAGTTCATGCCGGGCGAGCCGATGAAGCCCGCCACGAACAGGTTCACCGGTGCGTCGTACAGGTGCTGGGGCGAGCCGACCTGCTGCACGACGCCGGCGCGCATGACGACCACCCGGTCGCCGAGGGTCATGGCCTCGACCTGGTCGTGGGTGACGTAGACGGTGGTGGTGCCCAGGCGCCGTTGGAGGGCTGCGATCTGGGTGCGCATCTGGACCCGGAGCTTGGCGTCGAGGTTCGACAGCGGCTCGTCCATGAGGAAGGCCTTCGGGTCCCGGACGATGGCGCGGCCCATCGCGACGCGCTGGCGCTGTCCGCCGGAGAGGTTGGCGGGTCTGCGGTCGAGGTGCTGGGTCAGGTCGAGGATGCGGGCGGCTTCCTCGACCTTGGCGGCGATGGCGGCCTTGTCGACCTTGGCCAGGCGCAGGGCGAAGCCCATGTTGTCGCGGACGGTCATGTGCGGGTAGAGGGCGTAGCTCTGGAAGACCATGGCGATGTCGCGGTCCTTGGGGGCGCGGTCGTTGACGACCTGCCCGCCGATGCTCAGCGTGCCCTCGGTGATGTCCTCCAGCCCGGCGATCATGTTGAGGGTGGTGGACTTGCCGCAGCCGGACGGGCCGACGAGGATGACGAACTCGCCGTCGGCGATGGTGAGGTTGAAGTCTCGGACGGCGAGTGCGCCGTCGGGGTAGCGCTTGGTGATGCCGTCGAGGACGATCTCGGCCACGGTTCGCCTTCCTGGTCCGCCCGGTGGGGCGGTCTCATCCCTTGACTGCGCCGGCGGTCAGGCCGGCGACGATGCGGCGCTGGAACAGCAGAACGAAGATCACGATCGGAATGGTGATGACCACCGCGGCGGCGGCGATGGATCCGGTCGGCTGCTGGAACTGGGAGCTGCCGGTGAAGAAGGCGATCGCCGCCGGGACGGTCCTGGCCCGGGTGGTGGAGGTCAGCGAGATGGCGAACAGGAAGTCGTTCCAGCAGAAGATGAAGACCAGGATCGCCGTGGTGACGACGCCGGGGGCGGCCAGCGGCGCGATGACCATCCGGAAGGCCTGCCACGGGGTGGCGCCGTCCACCTTCGCCGCCTTCTCCAGGTCCCACGGGATCTCGCGGAAGAACGCCGACAGGGTGTAGATCGCCAGCGGCAGCGAGAAGGTCATGTACGGGATGATCAGCCCCAGCCAGGTGTCGAAGATCCCGAGCGCGCGCTCGATGTTGAACAGCGGCGAGACCAGCGAGATCGGCGGGAACATGGCGATCAGCAGGGACACGCCGATCAGCAGCCGCTTGCCGGGGAACCGCAGCCGGGCCACCGCGTAGGCGGCCATGGTGCCGAGGACGACGGCGATGGTGGTGGCGATCACCGAGATGCCGATGGAGTTGACCAGGGCGCGGGTGAACTCCGAGGTCTCGAAGATCCCCTGGTAGTTCTCCCAGGTCCACTCGCGCGGGATGAAGTCGCCGTCGGTGAGGGTGCTCGGCTCCTTGAAGGAGAGCGCCACGATCCACCACACCGGGAAGAGCGCGTACAGCACGACGATCAGGTTGGCGAAGCCCCAGCTCGTCAGGGTGCGGGTGCGGCTGCTCATCGGCGCTCCGGTTCGCCACCCGGCGCGGCGGCGCCGAAGACCTTGATGAAGACGAAGGCGATGATCGCCACGCAGAGGAAGATCAGCACCGAGATCGCCGACCCGATGCCCAGGTTCAGGG
Organism: Kitasatospora sp. NPDC051914; assembly: GCF_040680995.1. Lineage (NCBI taxonomy): Bacteria > Bacillati > Actinomycetota > Actinomycetes > Kitasatosporales > Streptomycetaceae > Kitasatospora > Kitasatospora sp. NPDC051914. The sequence continues at coordinate 11,092 of NZ_JBFAXX010000060.1, read as the reverse complement.
CGGTGAAGAGGTTGTCGTAGCCGAGGATCGAGACCGATCCGGTGTCGTTGGCGCCGCCGGTCAGCACGTAGATGTTGTCGAAGATCCGGAAGGCGTCCAGGGTGCGGAAGAGCAGGGCGACCAGGATCGCCGGTTTCATCAGCGGCAGGATCACCAGGCGCAGCCGCTGCCAGAACGTCGCTCCGTCGACCATGGCCGCCCGGACGGTCTCGTCGGGTACCAGGGCCAGGCCGGCCAGCAGGAGCAGGGCCATGAACGGCGTGGTCTTCCACACCTCGGCCAGGATGATCAGGCCGATCGCCTGCCACTGGTCGGTCAGCGGGGCGCTGCCCTCCGGCAGCAGCGCGGCGAGGTAGCCGATGCCCGGTGTCCAGGCGTACTGCCAGGAGTACGCGGCGACCACGGTGACGATGCCGTAGGGGATCAGGACGGCGGTGCGGACGGTGCCTCGGCCGAAGACCGCGCGGTGCATCACCAGCGCGAGCGCCATGCCGAGCACCAGCTCGATCGCCACCGACACCACGGTGATCAGTACGGTGACCCACAGCGCCTGCCACCAGAACGGGGAGCTGAGCACCGCGCCGTAGTTGGACAGGCCCACCCACTCGGCCTGGTTCGGGAACCGCAGGTCGTAGCGCTGCAGCGAGAGGTAGATCGCGTACACGATCGGGTAGGCGGTGACCGCCAGCATCACGATCGCGGCGGGCGCGCACAGCAGCAGGCCCAGTCGGCGCTCCTGGCGCGCGCCCTCGGACAGTTCCGCGGTCTTCTTCCCGGCCTGGTCGCCGAGTGCGGTGGCAGGTGTCACGGGATCAGCCCCTTGGAGCCGAGGGCGTCCTCGATCTGCCCGCGGAGGTCGGCCACGGTGCTCTCCGGATGGATGTCGGCGGGCGGCGAGAGGGTGTGCGAGACGGCGATGGACACGTTCTGGTAGGCGGGGGTCTGCGGCCGCACGCTGGCGGTCTCCAGCGCGGCGAGCACGTCCGCGGCGAACGGGTAGCTCTCGGTGAGCTCGGCCGCCTGGTACAGGCTGCGCAACGACGGCGGCAGGCCGCCCTTCAGCGCGTTGGTGAGCTGGTTCTCCCGGTCCCGCAGGCACAGCGTGGCCTCGTACGCCAGGTCCGGGTGCCGGCCGTACGCGCCGACGGCCAGGTCGATCCCGCCGATCGTCACGCTGGCTGGCCGGTCGGGCAGCACCGCAGGGTACGGCGCCCAGCGGAAGTGCTTGAACAGTTCGGGCTGGTTGGCCTTCATCGACGGGTAGACGAAGGGGTAGTTGAGCTCGAAGGCCGCGGTTCCGGACTCCATCGCCAACCGGTTCTGGTCCTCCATCTGGTTGGGCAGCGAGGGGTCGGCGGCCGACGACGTGGCGGTGTCGTGCATCACCCCGGCGGCGACGACCGCGGGCGGGCCGAGCGAGGGTGCCTGCGCGTCCGGGGTGAGGATCGAGCCGCCGGCGCTGGTGACCAGGGTGTTGAACCACACCGTCAGGCCCTCGTACTGCGCGCCCTGGATCTCCACGTAGTGCGGCTTGCCCTGCTTCGCCAGTGCGTCCGCCTGGGCCAGCATCTCCGCCCAGGTCTTCGGCGGGTTCGGCACCAGATCGTCCCGGTACCACAGCAACTGCGTGTTGGAGTTGTACGGCACCGCGAACAGGCGGCCCTGCCAGGTCGCGGTCTGCACGGCCGCCTCGAGGGTGTCGGCGGTGGCCTGCTCCTTCATCGCCCCGGTCCACTCCCGGATCCACCCGGCCTCCGCGAACTCGGCCGGCCAGGTGACGTCCAGGCCGAGGATGTCCACGCCCGTGTCGTGCGCGGCCATCCGGCGCACCAGCTGCTGGCGCTGGCCGTCGGCGCCGCGCGGCAGCTTGTTGTACTTGATGGTGTAGCGCCCGCCCGACTGCTGACCGCACCGGTCCGCCGCCTGCTGGAGAGCGCCCGAGTCGTCGGGGAAGTTGTACCAGTTCAACGTCACCGGCCCGCCCTGACCGTTGCTCCCGCAGCCGGCCAGGACCGACGCGGCGACGCAGAGCCCCGCGGCCGCGTTCAGCCACCGTGAGCGGAAGGTGCGCATTCCCGGCCTCTCTCCCGATGCGGGGTGTCGGATCATCAGACGCTAACGCGCAGCACCACCGCCCCCGGGGCGCGCCGCGCGGGCGGAACACCCGAACGGACCATCACGACACGCCTTTGGCCGGACGGCGGCAGGTCGCGTGGCCGCCGGCCGCGGGTGGGCTGCGCCCGCTCCGGGAGAGCACCTGCGGCGCCGTACTCGATCACCGCGGCGACGGCGGCGGACCCGTTCCGCCGTCCCGGCGGCACTCCGGGGCCCAACCCCGTGGCGATCGTCGCGATTCGCCACCGCGCCACCTGGAACGGCATCTCGGTACGGAACCCGAGGACCTGCTGCTGCGGTCGTCGTGGGTCGAAATGCTCTCCTCGGCACACGTCGGTCCCGCCGGCGTCGCCCGGGCCGTGGTGGACGCCCCCGTCGCCGACCGACACGGGACGCTCTCGACCCGCCGGGGCACGGGCCGACGGGACGTCGGACGTGCGGCCGCCAACGCCGTGCGGGCCGGATCGTGTTCCCGCAGTGCGGCGGCCTGCCCGGGAGTCCCACGCCGTCGGCGGCCCCGGCGGATCAGCGGCCCGTCTCGGGTGGCGGGGGGAACCGGTCCCAGACGCGGTGGGCGGCGAGGAGGTCGGTGATGCCGCTCAGGACGGCCTCGCCGTCCTCGCCGAGGACGACGCCGGGGGCGTCGGCCGGGATGCCGGCCGCCCGCAGGGCCCGGTCGGCCCCGCCCCAGCCTCCGATGGCCTTGGCGTGGCGCCAGGCCTCGCCCAGCATCAGGGTGATGCGGGGGTCGACGGCGGTACCGGGAGCGGCCGGGCTGCCGGCCTTCGCGTCGCGGCCGCCGTCGGCGTCGGCGCCCGGGGCGGGGGCACCCGCCAGCAGTACGGCGTCGAATTCGATGGAGCGGGCGGTGGCGAAGGTCCGCTGGACGGTCACCGGTTCCGCGTCCCCCGCCGTCAGCTGCCCGCCGGTGGGAGCGACGACCAGCGGCGCCATGTCCGCGGCCAGGATCGCGCGGCGCACCGAGGCGAGCGCCCCGAGGTCACCGTCCGGGTCGGCGACGATGCCGATCACCCGGCCCGTGGTCGGCCAGGTCCGGCCGATCTGGGAGAGTGCCGGGCTGGGCCGCGGATCGGCGAGCGGCTCGGCGGGCTCGGGGGCGGGCAGGCCGAGCCCGCGGGCCACCTCCGCGCACAGGTGCGGGTCGATCTCGGCCAGCACCCGCAGGGTGCGTTCCCTGACGGCCGGCTCGTAGCACTTGGCGAGTTCGAAGGTGTATGCGGCGATGATGTGTTCGCGCTCCGGCGGGCTCATGCTCGCCCAGAACAGCCGCGGTTGGCCGAAGTGGTCGTCGAAGGAGGCCGGTGCCTCGCGGACCTTCGCCGCTGCGGGCAGCGGGAGGGGGTGCTCGATGCGGGCGTGGTCACCGGCGCCGGCGAAGAACGGGCAGCCGCCGTCCAGGGAGTTCGGCTTGTACGGCGCGACGCCGCTGTGCACGGCGTGCTGGTGGAAGCCGTCGCGCAGCATGTCGTTGACCGGGGCGTGGGTGCGGTTGACCGGTATCTGGGCGAAGTTCGGGCCGCCGAGGCGGGTGATCTGGGTGTCGAGGTAGGAGAACAGCCGGCCGGCCAGCAGCGGGTCGTCGGTGACGTCGATGCCCGGGACGAGGTGACCCGGGTGGAAGGCGACCTGTTCGACCTCGGCGAAGAAGTTCGTCGGGTTCGCGTTGAGGGTGAGCAGGCCGATCGGCTCGACCGGGGCCAGCTCCTCGGGGACGATCTTCGTCGGGTCGAGCAGGTCGATGCCCTCGAAGGTCTGCTCCGGGGTGTCGGGGAGCACCTGGATACCCAGCTCCCACTGCGGGAAGGCGCCCGACTCGATGGCGTCGTAGAGGTCGCGGCGGTGGAAGTCCGGGTCCGCCCCTGCGATCAGCTGTGCCTCCTCCCAGACCAGGGAGTGCACGCCGAGCTTCGGTTTCCAGTGCCACTTGACCAGGGTGGTGCGGCCCTCGGCGTCGATCAGGCGGAAGGTGTGCACGCCGAAGCCCTCCATCGTCCGGAACGATCGGGGGATGCCGCGGTCGGACATGTTCCACAGGGTGTGGTGGGTGGCCTCGGTGTGCAGGGAGACGAAGTCCCAGAAGGTGTCGTGGGCGGACTGCGCCTGCGGGATCTCCCGGTCGGGGTGCGGCTTGGCGGCGTGGACCACGTCCGGGAACTTGACCGCGTCCTGGATGAAGAACACCGGGATGTTGTTGCCGACCAGGTCGAAGACGCCCTCGCCGGTGTAGAACTTGGTGGCGAAGCCGCGGGTGTCGCGCACGGTGTCCGCCGACCCTCGGGACCCGAGCACGGTGGAGAACCGCACGAACACCGGCGTCTCGACGTCCTGGGCGAGGAACGCCGCCCTGGTGAGGCCCGCGGCGCTGCCGTAGCTGCGGAAGACGCCGTGCGCGGCGGCACCGCGGGCGTGCACGACGCGTTCCGGGATGCGCTCGTGGTCGAAGTGGGTGATCTTCTCCCGCAGGTGGTGGTCCTGCAGCAGGACGGGTCCGCGCGGCCCGGCCTTGAGGGAGTGGTCCGAGTCCGGCAGGCGTGCACCCTGTGCCGTGGTGAGGAACTCCCCGTTCTGGGCGCGCACACCGGGGTCCGCGCCGTCCGCCCGGCCGGTCGCCGAGACGGGGCGCGGGGCGGCCTGTTCGCGTTTCGGCGGCAGCGGTGGCCGCGGCTCGGTGGGCTCCGCCACCTGCGGCGGCTCGGGCCCGGGCGCCCCTGGTACCTCGGGCGGTGACTCCGGCAGGACCTCCTCCGCCGCCTCCACCGCCTTCTCGACGATCTTCTTGATCGGTCCGGGCTGGTTCATGTCGTCCTCCTGGTTGCCTTCGCTCCTGCACGGCGACGGCTCCGGCACGTCTCGCCGCGGCGGCCGGCCGTCACACGCTGCCGAGCAGTTGCGGGGAGAGGGTCTTGATCATGGTGTTGGTCCAGCGCATCTGACGCAGCGTCTGCGGGTGGCAGGCGGTGGCCAGGTCGAGCAGTCTGCTGTCGTCGGTGGCCTGTGCCAGCTGGGCGAGCATCTCCCAGCGGAGGGAGTTCTCGGTGGCGGTGAGGTGGAGGTCGCACAGGTCGTACAGCAGGAGCAGGCCGATCTCGGAGCGGCGGCCGAGGGCCTCGGCGGCCTTCTCCCGCACGGCCGCCATCAGGCCGGGGCCCGGGTCTCCGTCCGGACCGGACAGGTCGAGGCCGTAGTGCTGTGCGGCGCGGGCGATGCGGTGGGCGTGCTCGTGGGACCAGCGGGCGACGTCGGTGGCGACGTGGTGCACTTCGTGGTCCGCTCGGTGGCGCCGGGCGACGACGAGCAGGTCGTGCTCCAGCCTTCGCTCGCCGTCGTGCAGCGCCTGCAGGGTGATGGAGGCTCCGCTCACCGTCCGTCTCCTTCCGGGGGTGCGGCGGTCTGGGCGGCCACAGCGGCCGGGCCCCCGGTGGTCGGCGGGGCGGCGTGCGGGTCGACGGGGGCGGAGGCGGTGGTGGTGGGCGCCGGGGAAACGGCTCCGTCGGCCCGCTCGACCAGCGTGAGACGGGCGGCCGCGGCCTTGAGGAGCGGCTGTTTGGACACCGGGTCCCAGTCGCTGATCGTCGTCTCGTTGGCGGCCCGCCCGCCGGTCCGGCCGGGGCGGTGGCCTTCGGGGGTGTCCCAGTAGCCGTAGTGGAAGGGCAGGAAGACCATGCCGTCGCGGATGCCGGTGATCCGCAGGCGGCCGCGCACCGAGCCGCGCGGAGTGGCGACCTCGACCAGGTCGCCCTCCGCCACGCCGTGCCGCTGCGCCTCGCCGGCGGAGAGCTCGGCCCACACCTCGGGCGCGGCGGCATCGAGTTGCGGTGCCCGGCCGGTCTTGGTGCGGGTGTGGAAGTGGTACAGCGTGCGGCCGGTGTTCAGCTGGAGCGGGTACTCCTCGCCGGTGTCCTCGTGCGGGGGCAGGTACTCGGCGGCCCTCAGCACCGCCTTGCCGTCGGGATTGAGCGCCCGGTACTCGGCCCCGGAGACGGAGGCCCCGGTGACCAGGTCCTTGCCGTAGGTCTCGCAGTCGTCCGCCCCGGCCCAGGTGATGCCGTCGGTGTAGAGCCTCTCGGTGCCGTCGGGCGCGTCCTCGGTGCAGGGCCACTGGATGCCGCTTCCGCCGCGCAGCCGGTCGTGGGTGAGGCCGGTGTAGTCGCAGGGCCGGCCGCGGCTGCACTCCTTCCACGCCTCGAACGCCGACGGTGCGTCGTGCCAGCCGATCAGCGGGCCGCCGTCCTTGTCGCGGAATCCCATCCGGCGGGCGAAGTCGAGGAGGATGTCGAGGTCGGGACGGGCTTCGCCGGGCGGGTCGACGGCCTTCTCGGAGAGGTGCACGGTGCGGTCGGCGTTGGTGAACGCCCCGGTCTTCTCGCCCCAGGTCGCGGCCGGCAGCACGACGTCCGCCAGTTGCGCGGTCTCCGTGGCGTACAGGTCCTGAACGACCGTGAACAGCCGTTCCTGGCCGAGGACGTCCCGGATGCGGTGCAGTTCGGGCAGGGAGACGGCCGGGTTGGTGCCGGAGATCCACAGCATCCGGATCGAGCCCTGCTCGGCGTAGCGGAAGATCTGCATGGCCGGGGTCGGCGGCCCGTAGTGCGGGATGCGCGAGGGTTCGACGTTCCAGACCTTCGCGAGGTCGGCGACGTGCCGGTCGTTCTCCCAGTTGCGGAAACCCGGGAGGTCGCCGTCGGCGCCGCATTCCCGGGTGTTCTGGGCGGTGGGCTGGCCGTTCATCTGGAGGACCCCGCAGCCGGGCCGTCCGAGCATGCCGCGGATCAGCTGGAGGTTGTTGACCTGGCAGGCGGCCGCGGTCGCCTGGTGGGACTGGTAGACGCCCTGCAGCACCGTGGACAGCAACCGCTCGGCGCCGCCCAGGATTTCGGCGGCCCGCTCGATGTCCGCGGCCGGTACGTCGCAGATCCCGGCGGCCCATCCGGGCGTGCAGCGGGCGACCTGAGCGGCGAGTTCGTCGAAGCCGACGGTGCGGTCGGCGACGAAGTCGCGGTCGATCCGGCCGGTGCGGATGACCTCGTGCAGCAGCGCGTTGAGGAGGGCCACGTTGGTGCCGGAGCGCGGCGCCAGGTGCACGGCGGCACGACGTGCCACCGGCGTGGGGCGGGGGTCGACGCACACCAGCTGCGGCGGATCGGCGCCCTCGAGGCGGTCCAGGACCCGCATCCAGAGCACCGGCTGGGTCTCGGCCATGTTGTGGCCGAACAGGGCGATGACGTCGGCGTGGTCGACGTCCGTGTACGAGCCGGGCTGGCCGTCGCTGCCGAAGGTCTCCTTCAGCGCCTCGCCGGCCGTGGCGGTGCACAGCCGGGTGTTGCCGTCCAGGTGGTTGGTGCCGATCCCGGCCCGGGCGATCACCGTGAGGGTGTAGTACTCCTCCAGGAACAGCTGCCCGGTCGTGTAGAAGCCGATCGAGCCGGGCCCGCGCTCGCGCAACAGGTGCTGCGCCTCGGCGACGACCCGGGCCATGGCGGTGTCCCAGTCGCAGGCGACCAGCCGACCGTCCCGGCGCATCAGCGGGGTGGTCAGCCGGTCGGCGGAGTGGTTGGCCTGCCAGCCGAACAGGTCCTTCGGCCCGAGCCGGCCGCGGTTCACCCGGTCGCCGGAGCGGCCGCGCACCCCCACGATCCGCCCGTCGGCGACGGCGATGTCCATCGCGTCCCCGTTGGAGTGCAGCAGTGACGCGCTCTGCGCCCAGTGCTCGACGCTCTCCGTCCCGACGCCGGGTGCCAGGAAGGAGTCGACCCGCGCCGGCCACGGCTCCCCGCGGGCGTACGGGGTGCGGCCGCCCCAGGGCTGCGCGATCCGATCCACTTCCGGTTCCATCGCCGGCCTCCGTGCTCGTCCTCCTCGGACGTGCCGCGTGTACCCGGCCGACCGCCGGCTACGCGGACCGGTACCGCCCGCCGCGGGAGAGCCGCGCCCGGTGTCACCGCACCCGGACGACGCTCTTTCCGCGGGTGGCACCGCTCGCCAGGTGGTCGATCGCGGTCCCCACGTCCGCGAGTTCGTACTCGGCGGTGATGTCGATGCGTACCGAGCCGTCGGCCACCAGCGCCAGGGCACGGGCGGCGCCGGCGGCCAGCCGGACGGGGTCGGTGCGGCTCAGCAGGTGGCTGTTGTAGGTGATCAGCGACTGCCCGTTCATCAGCAGGTCGTTCACCGGGACGTCGACGGGCTCGAAGGTGGCGAGGTTGCCGTAGACGGCGAGCCGCCCGTGCGGCGCCAGGTGTGCCAGGTTCGCGGTGCGGGTCGCACCGCCGACGGGGTCGAGGATCGCGTCGAAGGTCTCCCCGGCAAGGGCGTCCGGGAACTCCGCCCGGGTCAGCACCTGGTGGTAGCCGAAGCGGCGGGCGTAGCCGGCCCGGTCGGCGTTGCCGGCCACGCCGACGATGCGCCGCGCGCCCGCCGCGGCGGCGAACTGCGCGGCCAGGGTGCCGACCGCACCGGATGCCGCGTGGATCAGGACACTGTCCCCGGCCTCGACCCCCGCGACGGTGTTGATCAGGTCGTAGGCGGTCGGGGCGGTCCAGCCGAACCCCGCCGCGGTGCGCACGTCGACGCTCTCCGCAGGAACGGCCAGTGCGGCCGGCGCGAGCGCGACCTGCGCGTAGCCGCCTCCGCCGATCAGCGCGAGGACCTGCTCCCCGAGGCGGCCCTCGTCCACGCCGTCACCGACCGCGACGATGTGGCCCGCGGCCTCGAAGCCGGGCACGAACGGCCGCGGGATCGGGAAGTGCCCCTGGCGCGCCAGCACATCACCCCACTGGACACCCGCGCAGGCGACCCGTACCGCCACTTCGCCCGGCCCGGGGACCGGTTCCGCGGTCTCGGTCAGACGGAACCGGTCGTCGGCGCTCAGAACAACGGCCTTCATCGAGTTTCAACCCCCTGTGTTGACTCAGTAACCTGATACTGAAAACGCTAATGAGTATCAGGTAGTTGAGTCAAGTAAGGAAGTTGAGAGATGGTCGAGGCGCCCGTCGAGGAACACCTCTGCACCCGCATCCGCCGCGCCGAGCAGGCGCTGATGGCCCACCACGAAGCGGTGCTGCGCACCTACGGGCTGACCATGACCCAGTACACGGTGCTGCTCGCCCTCTCCCGCGAGGACGGCCGTTCCGGCGCCCAACTCGCCCGCGCCTGCGGCGTCTCCCAGCAGAGCATGGCGACCGTCCTGAACGGCATGCAGACCAAGGACCTCATCGACCGCACAGCCTCCCCCGCCCACGCCAAGGTCATGATCGCCACCCTCACCGACGCCGGACGGGACCTGCTCGACCGCGCCTACCAGGAGGTCATCGTGCTCGAACGCGCCCTGACCGAACGTTTCAGCACCGACGAGCACCGCCGTTTCTGCGAGTTCCTCGACCGTGCCACCGCCACCCTCGTCGAACAGACACCCACGAGCCCGGCACGCTGACGGCAGAACGGCAGACCGGCAGCCTGGGGACAGCGCCCTGCCGTTGCACCGGTTCCGGTCGGGTAGCTTGATCGGCATGGACCAGGGGCGGGTGATCGAGGCGTTCGGTGTCGAGGCCGGGCGACTCGTGCAGGAGATGACCGGGGTGTCGCAGGCCGAGTGGCGGCTGCCCACACGATGTGCACCGTGGACGGTGGCCGAGCTGCTGGGGCACGTCCAGGTGGTGATCGCCTGGCTGCCCGGCATGCTGGCCGTGCCGGCACCGGCCTGCGCCGAGGTGTCGGCATCGGAGTACTACCGGGCCGACAGCCGTTTCGCCCCGGACACCAACGCGGCTCGGATCGCGCTGGCACAGGACCGTGCGGCCCGGCAGGCCGGCGGAGCCCGCCCCGTCGAGGGTTTCGACGCCACCTGGCGGGAGGCGGACCGCCTGTGCCGTGCCGAGGCGGACGGGCGTGTCGTCCGTACCCGGCACGGCGATCCGATGCTGCTGTCGGAGTTCCTGGTGACCCGGGTGGTCGAGGTCGCCGTACACGGTCTGGACCTGGCCGATGCCCTGGGACGCAAGCCGTGGCTGACTCCGCAGGCCGCGGACGTGCTGCAGGATCTCCTGCTCGGCCCGGACGGTGGAGCAGCGCTGGAGGAGCTGGACTGGGACCGGCTTCGCTTCCTGCGCAAGGCGACGGGACGCGATCCCCTCACCGGGGAGGAAGCGGCGGAGGTCGACCGCCTGGGCATCCGGTGGCTCACGCTGGGTTGAGCACGTCCCTGCAGTGCTCCGGCCGGTGCGGCACGACGGCCGGCTCACTGCAGGTCGAGATCCACGATGCCCTGCAGCGCCGTCCCGGTGGCCCGGGCCTCCTCCAGGCGGTCCTCGAAGGCCTCGGCGCGGCGGTCGGGCGGGAGGCCGGCGAGGCCGGGCGGCCAGGTGCCGGGGCGCACCACGGTCACCAGTACGCCACCGGCCTCGGCCGCGGCCGACAGCCATGCCGGCGGCGCCTCCATCACGGGTCTCGGCTCCCACCCCTCGCGGCCGCCGACCAGCAGCAGCCCCACGAACCGGTCGCCGCGGACCCGCACCGACCCGGTGGTCACCGGGGCGTCGCCGGCCGCCACGAAGCCGCTCTCCCAGGCATCCGTCGCCAACGCGCCGTAGTGGCCCTCGTCGACCTCGACGACGATCTCCGCCACCATGCCGTCGTCCGTCTCCCGCACCACCAGCGCCCACAGCACCGGCCCGTCGCCCGCAGCACCCGTCACGCCGGGTCCAACGAGCCGGGGCCGCAGAGCGCACGCCCCTCCGTGCCCGGCCGGCGCCCGGCTCGGGCGTACCGGCCCGGGGTGGTGCCCAGGACGCGCTTGAAGTGCCGGGTGAGATGGGACTGGTCGTAGAAGCCGGCGGCGGTCGCGACCTCGCCGGGCGGCCGGCCGGCGAGCAGCAGTCGGCGGGCGAGGTCGACGCGACGGGACATCACGTACTGGTGGGGTGCGATGCCGAAGGCGGCGCTGAACGCGCGCACCAGGTGC